>JANYFV010000493.1 GCA_025359635.1 Undibacterium sp.
CACGTAGAACACCATATCGTCACGATAAAAAGCACGATGCGCAAAAGAGAATTTCGTTTCGCGTTCCGCAGTTTTATATGGACCTACCAAGATCTGCGCTTGATTATTTTCGACCATCCATTGCGCTCTTGCCCAAGGAAAAATTTGAAAGTTGACTGTATCACCAGATTGTTTCGCCATGGCACGGACGATCTCGACACCCAATCCAGAAAACTCACCACTCGCATCCCGCTCGAAAATTTGCGCAAACTCTGTTCCAACAACCAATATTTCGCTTGAATAAACTAAAGGAGCGCTCGACACACCTAAGAAAAAAACTAAGCATGGAGCAAAAAAAGCTCTCATCCACCGGCTACACAAACATATCCCAAAAAATAGATGGCGTGTGCGCACCGCACGAGCAAAATAGCATCTGAAAATTTTCACATTTTCCTAACTGGGTGCATCGCCAATTAATCACCAACTGTTCAGTTAAGCGATCTGGCAACTGAATTACCAACTACCTGGGCAACATTCTCAATTAAAGTGGTCTTGCTGCGAACTTGCTGCGAACTTGCCGCGATTTTGCTGCCAAAGAGTGAGAATTATTGTGACTGATCAGCCTCTACGAAACGACCATTTTTCAAGTGCAAAAAACCTTCACTAACTGTCATGCCGGACTTGATCCGGCATCCAGTTGGACACCGGTGAATTCTGGAGTCCGGATCAAGTCCGGTATGACGATAACGAAGGTATTTGATATCGTCATCATAGCGACTGAATAGTCTCGAATTATTTATATATTCCGCAACCGATGATAACGTCACCAGCTTTCTCAACATAGGTCGATTTTGCCTCTAAGGCCTTGCTTACCGGATTGGGCCATTTATAGTCGACCCAACCTTTGCCTGTTTTGCCATTTGCAGTCTTAATAAACTCTTTGACAATAAAAACGCCTTCGTTATCTTTCAATTCCATTAAATTTTTTCCTATCAGTTTGGCATTGGCTCCGTGCGCAAGATTTAAGCCTTCGTTATTGTAGACAAAAACATACAGATCCTTACTGACAAACTGCCCGGTGGAATTGCTAAACTCTGCAAACGATTTTTCTTTACCGTTGGCACTCAGATACGCAACCGCTTTTTTCACTAAAGCAACCGCCTCATCGGCGCTACCCTTGTCGCTTGAGTAGGCCGCAGCATGTCCAAAAATCAAGGGGATTGTAATGAGAACAAACAATAACTTTTGTACAATGTGTTTCATGACACTCTCCATCGAAATAGGCAGTCAAAAAAACATAAACAACAGGGTATCCGTCAATGAGTTTAATTGAAATTTCTGAATTTACAATGTGTTTATTTTCTGGCCGATCTTTCAGAAAATAATCGAAAGCATCCATTCAAACTTAAAATGCCACGGACACTTTTAGCCCGGAATAATTGCGTTGATTACTCAGATTTGGATTATCTTCATATTCGATTTCGATGATAGCGTCGTCCGCGAAGTTTTGGTCAAACAGAGGTGCTGAAAAACTCGACAGATTGAGATCCAAAGGCAAAACCAAGCGACGCTCGCCTTGTATCAGCGTAGCGCTTTTCAGTCCTTGAAAATCTGCAGGAAAACTGATTGCTACTTTTTTGGAGGTGCACGGCCCACCTAAGGCACGGACAAAATTGCGTGCGAAAAACGGCGCATCATCATAATTGACGGCCCAAAACATCTCACATTCGAGCCGTAAATCGCCTAAGCGTCTTTGATTCGCTGCCAGTTGCGGGCTACGCACATAAGGCCACCAGCGAAACAAAGCCTTTTTTCGATTGATTAACATTTCTGCGTCCTGCTGCTTCGCCTGCGCATCTCTTGGCAATGAAAACGTACCGTCTTCAGCCAAAGTAATTGGCAGCGAATACTCATCACTGGCAAGGCGTAAAGTAATTCCTTTTATAGGCAACTCTGCCTTACGCGGTTTCAATATGAATTTATGCTCAGCATGCGGTGCTAACGCATGATATTTATCGAAAGCATCCACTCCTTTAAGCATGGCGCGATACCGCTTCCAATCCGGATCTTTGACTCCATTCACTTCAACTGCCTGCGTGGCAACGGGCTCATCTTCAACGGCCGCTTTATTCGCAAGGTCTTGCTCAACTTGTGCATTTGTCAAACCCGACAAAAAGTACAAGAAAAACATCAATGTCGTATAAATCAATTTCATATCACTTATCCAAAACATAATCGAGGCGCGATTGTGCTGAGTCAATCTTAGCCGGTCAACGGGTTTTATTAAACGGCTTAGCAAAATAAACCAAAAGTACTGAAATCGGGGTTGATCGTTTAAATGGTATCGCCCATACGCCACTCACAGCCTCAAATACAGCTAAATCGTCAAATATCATGGACAAAATCAGCCCAAAGCCGGCAGCACAAGCAAAAGCAGCAGCGAAAGCATTTATAATCTAAGGTTTTTGCCATTATTGCTCTTAAGGATTATGAAGGTATTTCGCGGACTCCCAAATGCTGCTGCACGTGCGCCTTGTGCGCTGGCAATTGGCAACTTTGATGGCGTACATCTGGGACATCAGGTTTTGTTGTCGAGATTGCGTGATGCCGCTTCACGTCTCAAGCTTGATGCTGCCGTGATGACGTTTGAACCACACCCGCGTGCTTTTTTCGCGCAGATGCATGGTGATATCTCTAAAGCGCCTACCCGCATCGCCAACTTGCGTGACAATCTCAATTCCTTGACCAATGCCGGAGTTGATAGAGTGATCGTGGAGCATTTCAACGCTCATTTCGCTTCATTGAGCCCGCAAGATTTCATTCAAAAAGTGTTGGTCGAAGGCTTGCACATGAAATGGCTTTTGGTGGGCGATGATTTTCGTTATGGCGCGAAGCGGGCTGGCGATATTGACATGTTGATCGCAGCGGGTAAGCATTCTGGATTTGAAGTGGAGACTGTCGCGGCAGTGCAGGATAAAGGCACGCGCATTTCTTCATCAACGGTACGGGCGGCGCTCGCGGCAGGCGACTTTATTGAGGCGAAAAATCTACTAGGACGGCATTATTTTATTTCTGGTCACGTTGTGCATGGTCAAAAACTCGGTCGCACTTTGGGCTTCCCGACCTTGAATTTGCGTGTAGCGCACCATCGCCCTGCGGTGCAAGGGATTTTTATCGTGCAAGTGCATGGCTTGACAGATCAGCCTTTGCCTGGCATAGCCAGCATAGGTGTGCGCCCTACGGTTGACGATAGCGGTCGCGTTTTGTTAGAGACCCATGTCTTCGACTATAGCGGCGATGCCTACGGCAAAGTAGTACAAATCGAATTTTTAGAAAAAATACGCGAAGAAGAGAAATACGTCGATTTGCCGACGCTGACCGCTGCAATCGAGCGTGATGCCTTGCAAGCGAGAGCTTATTTCAGCCAGCGATCCATTTCCACCAACTCCGCCACAGACCGAATTTAAAGAGAAGCTCGGCATTTTCTCCCACCTAAATATCCCTATTAAAATTTAATCCTCATCAAAATTATGTCTAACGAAAAACCAGCCAAAGTAGTGAGTAAGTATCCTGTTAACATGACCGAAACGCCCTTCCCTATGCGCGGCGATCTGGCCAAGCGGGAGCCAAAATGGGTTAAAGAATGGCAAGACAAAAAAATCTACGAACGGGTACGCAAGGCGTCAAAGAATCGTCCTAAGTTCATCCTGCACGATGGCCCACCTTACGCGAATGGCGACATCCATATCGGCCATGCCGTGAATAAAGTATTGAAAGACATGATCATCAAGGCGCGCACGATGGCGGGCTTTGATGCGCCTTATGTACCTGGCTGGGATTGCCACGGTATGCCGATCGAAATCCAGATCGAAAAACTGCATGGCAAAAACTTGCCTGTGGCAGAAGTGCAAGCCAAGGCGCGCGCCTATGCAGAAGTACAAATCGAACGCCAGAAGGCAGACTTCATCCGTTTGGGTGTGTTAGGTGAATGGAATAATCCCTACAAAACTATGGATTTTGGCAACGAAGCCGATGAAATCCGCGCGCTTGGTCAGTTGCTCGACAAAGGTTATGTGTATCGTGGTTTAAAACCAGTCAACTGGTGTTTTGATTGCGGCTCGGCGTTGGCAGAAGCAGAAGTGGAATACGAGAACAAGCGCGACCCATCGATCGACGTTGGTTTTCCATTTGTAGAATTCGACAAACTGGCGGCCGCTTTTAAATTAGACAAGCTGCCTTTGGACAAGGGCTATTGCGTCATCTGGACCACGACGCCATGGACTATCCCGTCGAACCAGGCCTTGAATATGCATGCGGAAATTACTTACGCGCTGGTGCAAACCGTGCGCGACGGCGAACCCGTATTGCTGATCCTGGCGCAAGATCTGACCGGCATCAGCCTAGCCAATTATGGCTTGGAAGGCACAGTCCTCGCCACTTGCCTTGGCGCAGATTTAGCCGGGGTCAATTTCAAACATCCGCTGGCAAATATGGATGCGGGCTATGACCGTTATTCACCAGTATATCTGGGCGACTACGTCAGCACCGAGACCGGTACCGGTATCGTGCATTCCGCCCCGGCCTACGGTATCGAAGATTACAAGTCGTGTAAAGATCACGGCATGAAAGATGATGCCATCCTCAGCCCGGTCATGGGCGATGGCCGCTATGCATCGTGGCTGCCGTTCTTCGCTGGCATGACGATCTGGGAAGCTTCCAAGCCGATCTGCGATAAGTTGAAAGAAGCTGGTGCGCTATTCTCTTTAAAAATGTTTGATCACAGCTACATGCATTGCTGGCGACATAAAACTCCTATTATCTATCGCGCCACTTCGCAGTGGTTTGCCAGCATGGATAACACGCCAAAAGATGGTGGTACCAGCTTACGTGAAACCGCATTAAAAGCGATCGCCGAGACTGCCTTCTTCCCGGCGTGGGGCCAGGCGCGCCTGCAGGGCATGATCGCCAATCGTCCGGATTGGACTTTGTCGCGCCAGCGTCAATGGGGCGTACCAATGGCTTTCTTCCTACACAAGGAAACCGGCCAACTCCATCCGCGCACACCGGAATTACTGGAACAAATCGCCCATCGCGTGCAAGAATCTGGCATCGAAGCCTGGCAAAAACTCGAGATCGCTGAATTGCTTGGTGACGAAGCAGACATGTATGTAAAAAACCGTGACACGCTCGATGTCTGGTTTGATTCTGGCACGACGCATATGACGGTCTTGCGCGGCTCGCACAAAGAGCAATCAGCCTTCCCTGCCGACCTTTACCTTGAAGGCTCCGATCAGCATCGCGGCTGGTTCCATTCATCCTTATTGACGGCATCGATGCTGGATGGCCGGGCACCGTATAAGGCTTTGCTGACGCATGGTTTTGTAGTCGATGGCGAAGGCAAAAAAATGTCCAAATCCCTGGGCAATACTTTAGCGCCGCAAAAAATATTTGATAGCTTGGGCGCAGATATCCTCCGTCTGTGGGTCGCCTCTAGCGACTATTCCGGCGAGATCTCAATCTCGGACGAAATCTTAAAGCGCGTCACAGAATCGTATCGCCGCATCCGCAATACCTTGCGCTTTTTGCTGGCGAATACGTCTGACTTCGACATCAACACCGACGCAGTAGCAATCGCCGACATGTTAGAAATCGACCGCTATGCAATCGCCAATATGGCCGCCTTGCAGGCCGATGTCTTGGCGCATTATGAGCGTTTTGAATTTCATCCAGTGATCGCCAAATTACAGTCGTTCTGCTCGGAAGATCTCGGCGGTTTTTATCTGGATATTTTGAAAGATCGTTTATATACCAGCGGCACTACGTCAAGCGCGCGTCGTTCGGCACAAACCGCCA
>JANYFV010000504.1 GCA_025359635.1 Undibacterium sp.
GATCACGTGATTTTCCCCGATGGAAAGCGCATCATTTTGTTGGCCGAAGGTCGTCTGGTCAATCTGGGTTGCGGTACTGGTCATCCATCGTATGTGATGAGTTCATCGTTTGCGAATCAAACCATCGCGCAAATTGAATTGTTCGTCAACACAGCGCAATATCCGGTCGGCGTTTACACCTTGCCGAAACATCTGGATGAAAAAGTCGCGCGTCTGCAATTGAAAACACTCAATGCACAACTCAGTGTCTTGACTGATGAGCAGGCAAATTACATTAGCGTTAATAAAGAAGGCCCATACAAGCCTGAACATTACCGTTATTGATAATGTGTCCCTCGCCCAGACTGGGCGAGGGCTTTATAAAAAGGAGACCTTATGCGCTTACTAGCAATCTGGCTGATTAACGCCTTAGCTTTACTCGCTCTACCTTATCTGATGCAATCAGTACATATCTCTAGTTTTGGCACTGCCATGTTGGTGGCGGTAGTGTTGGGTTTCGTCAATACGATAATCCGCCCGATACTTTTGCTGTTGACACTACCGGTTACGGTACTGACTATGGGCTTGTTTATTTTTGTGATTAACGGGCTGATGTTTTGGGCTGTCGCGAATTTGATCGACGGCTTTCATGTAGCCGGATTTTGGTCGGCGGTTGGCGGCGCTTTGTTGTATAGCGTCATTTCCTGGACACTCTCGACTTTACTTCTCAAAAAATAAATTTGGTACCATGACCTCACATAATTTCAGCATAGAATTTTTCCCGCCTAAAACGCCGGAAGGCACAGAAAAACTCCGCATCACGCGAGCCAAACTGGCCGCATTACAGCCTAAGTATTTCTCTGTCACGTTTGGCGCTGGCGGTACCACGCAACAAGGCACTCTTGATACCGTCATCGAGATACGCAAAGAAGGTTTTGATGCTGCCCCACATCTATCCTGCGTTGGTGGAACCCGTGAATCTATCCGTGATATTTTGCAGCAATATCAGGCGCAAGATATTCACCGTCTGGTGGCATTGCGCGGTGATTTGCCTAGTGGTTACGGCATGGGCGGGGAGTTCCGTTATGCCAATGAGCTAGTCGAATTTATCCGTGCAGAAACCGGCGACTGGTTTCATATTGAGGTTGCCGCGTATCCAGAAATGCATCCACAAGCGCGTTCGCCGCAAGATGATTTGCAAAGCTTTGTACGCAAGATGCAAGCCGGCGCGAATGCCGCTATTACGCAATATTTTTACAATGCCGATGCATATTTTGAGTTTGTCGATCTGGCGCAAAAAGCCGGAGTCACGGCGCCGATTGTGGCAGGCATTATGCCAATTACCAATAGCAGTCAATTGCTGCGTTTCTCGGAAATGTGCGGAGCAGAAATACCGCGCTGGATACGCTTGAAATTAGCCAGCTACGGTGACGACAGCGCTTCGATAAAAGCTTTCGGACTGGATGTCGTTACTAGCTTGTGTGAACGCCTGTTGGCTGGCGGAGCACCAGGCTTGCATTTCTATTCGCTGAATCAGGCTGCTGCAACGACGGCGATCTGGCAGCGCCTGATTTGATTCAAATTTGTAACTGTCTTCATGACGTAAAAAGGATTTGAAATGAAACTAAAATTAATGAATGCGTTGTTCGCTGGTGTACTGCTCACGGTCGCAACTACTGGTTCTGCGTTAGCCGCGGTCGAGTTAGCAAAAACTGTCAAGGTCGAGCAGGTTACTGCATTGCAAAGTGCAGGCAGTCTGGTGCTGGATGTCCGTGAAGACAGTGAATATGCCGAGGCGCACGTCGCTGGCAGCACGCTGATTCCGCTTGGCCAATTGGCGCAGCGTTTGCAAGAGCTGAGCGCAGATAAAAGTAAGCCTGTGGTATTGATTTGCCGCTCGGGCCGCCGTTCAGCGCAGGCGCAGACGATACTTCAACAGGCGGGGTTTAGTGCTGCATCGAATGTTGAAGGCGGTATGATAGCCTGGCAAAAAGCGGGATTGCCGGTGACCACTGGTGCTGCATCACGTTAGAAAAAATTACTTCACCGTGCTTTGGTGGAAATTTTTCAGTGAACAAATCTTTTATGCTTGTAGTGCGGTTGACGCATATGCGTCGACTCTTCAGTAAGTTGAACTTTAACGTCATATTCTTATGCCTGGAAGTGGTAAAAAATAACATTAAAATTCATTGCCTTGTACTCAGGGTTCAAAAATAATATGGAAAATAATTTGCATTGCCGACGTGCAAGCATAGACGATATCCCATTGATGTCAGAGATTCGTCTTGCGGTGAAAGAGAACGTGCTTTCCAATCCTGCCAGGGTGACCCGCGAAATGTACGTCGATTATCTCGAGCTTTTAGGTCGCGGCTGGGTGTGTGAGCGTGATGAAGTGGTGATCGGTTTCTCGTATGCTGCCAAAGAAGACTCTTCAATCTGGGCTTTGTTTGTACGCCCGGAATGTGAAGGTTTAGGTGCTGGTAAAGCGCTACTTGCGCTCGCGGCAGAGTGGCTGTTTAGTCTCGGGAATACGACTGTTACTTTAGGTACGTCAGCCAACACGCGCGCCGATCGCTTCTATCAGCAAATGGGCTGGATCCGTGGCGAGATGAAGGATGCGGTTGAGGTTTATTATTCTTTACATAGAATCATTTAACTTGCCTCTGCCGGCCTGTCATATTGCTTCAATGAAGCTGATTTTAGTGTGCCGCTGACGGCGGCAATAATTAAGTCGGCGGGTTGTACTACTTGCTCGCCGCGTTCCATGCTGACTGCTTGTCCCGGGCTGACTTTGACATTAAAACCACGATGGATAAGACAAGCCATCGCCCATTCTTCCAGTGCGGCCAAGACATAGTTGCGCTTTCCTTGCGGCGACAAATAACTCACTGCATCAGGTCGTATCTTGTCCCATAAATCATCGGATTCTCTGACCATGCCAACCAGTTCACTAAAGGCCAATTTTTCGGGATTCATCCAGCCATTTGTATAGGTTAGCTGGATTTGCGACTGTAGAATTTGCACGCCAAAATTGTCCCAGCTGCTAATGCGTAATTTTTGCTGGCTGAACTGGGCATACCACAAATTTTCTGCAGCGATTTCGTCGCCCAGCAAGTACAGGCAATTTGCCAGCGGTGGATAAGCTGGTTTTGCACCAGGCGTCATTGTAGCGACACGTTCAGCTAATGATGGACAGCTGTCAAATTCGGAAATAGGGCGATTTGCTGCGTATTGAATGGCAGCTTGAACCATGGCTCGCTTTACTGTCGGTTTGCAAAACCGCTTGAAGCCATCGAAGATGGGCAGTCGTGCGCCACGCTTGATGGCAGGATTTAATTCATGCTCGAGATAGCTTGACCACATCGGGCCGATCAGGTGAGTTTTTTCAATCGCAGCGCGTGCAGCGACGACCCCAAAAGTCTGGGCGGCCAACGCATCGGCGGAAAATTCTAGTTCGCGCGCAATCCTCTGTGATAGTTGCAAGAACATGCGCGTAAAGCTGCGAAAGACTATATCCAGAATAAATAGTGAGCCATCCAATTCTGTGAGCGCATTGAGTAGCATGAGACGAGTTCTGGATACCCAGGGGCCTAGCGGGTTTTTGCCGGCAAAAAACTGACCGTATTCATGCGCTATAAGCGAGGCCAGTTCTGCTTCTGAGAGTGTGCCAAATAAAGGCAGGCCAATTCCCACATGCAAGTCTTTTATCTTGCCGTTCCAATGATGCGTGGCTTCGACATAGACAAAATTACTGTCGAAAATGCTGACCGTGATTGGAGCTGCAATGCCGAGATTGCGTCCAAGGCTCTCGACAGTTTTATATAGAGAAGGGGATATTTCAGGTGTGAGTAGCACCGAATTTTTTGGCTTGGCATTTCTTTTTGTCCAGCCACGCGGGCGCATTGCATACGCCAATATGAGCGCCGCAAGAATGGCGGCAAAGCCGGACAACGCCAGTATCGATCTATTGTGCAGTTGCGTATATGGTAGCCAAAGTAAGGCTAGCATTAAGAGTATTGCCAATAGCCAGAAGCCACTCCACAGTAGCGCTAGCAGGCGAGCGCGACTGGCGATATTGATACGATGCCGTACATTTGCTGTTTTGTTCTTCATATTCTGGTTCATTGTGGCCATTGATGTATCGCCGTTGTCACGGGGCCGAGTAGGAAGTCAGTTTTTTCTGCCTGGTTGCGCAATATGACACGTTCTTTCGCGGTGAGCTGCGGATTTCGTGATCGGATAAAACGCGCGGCAGATTGAATGTCCAGATCGATATCGAGTTCATCCAGGTTGACTTGCTCACCCAGCAAAAAATCTTCCAGTAATTTGGTTTTCGCTTTCGATAAAGGTAACATTCCTTCCATCTTCGCGACTAGCTCGCCATCTTTGGTCCTGATCGCTTCACCGATCAACAGGCTTAGCTGATCAATTGCAAGATAGGACAGTTGATGTCGATTCATTCTTTTGGAAATCTTCACAGCTTCTGCCGGATCATTGCGTAAAGCCAATGCGAGTTTGACGAAAGCTGATTGGGTGTCCTGGGTTTGTAAAGGGCGTAATCCAGCACGCACCCGATAGAAATCCAACATGTCGGCATTCTTTTCCTTTGCAGGCAATTCCTTTAACCAAAAATCCGGTTTGACGTTGATTTGTTTGGCGACCAAGGCAAAATCGGCGGCGTGATCAGGGCGCTTTTCTGCAGCTTTATCGCGTACTGCATTATTGAGAACTTGTAGCGCTTCTATGCCACGATGTTCGGCAAGTAAAATTTTAACTTCAGTATCGAGTAGGCGATCCGCATGTTTGGGCGAGAGTTTCCGCAACCGTGCAAGATCCCGGTAAGCGCCGGACGAATCATCGTGAAGCATTTTTCGCGTGACGAGGCTGTGTAAAATATCAGCGTCCTGTGGAAACTGTTGATTAAGCTCTTGCATCGCTGCGACGCCAGCGGGGCCAGACAATAATGAGGCATACAGAAATTGTACCGAAGCTGAATCAGTTTCTTGTTTAGCTCGTTCAGCATATTCGCGTAATAATGCATCGTGTTCGCCTGCTTCTTCCCTTAAATCCTGATAAATCCGTTCATATTCTGTTTGGCCGGGTTTTGCATGCATGGCACGCGTGGCAACGCGAATAGCCTCGGCCGGTGAGACTAGCTTGGCAGCGGCGATGGCATTGGTGGTATGACTTAAGCTCCAGTCGTAGATTAAAGCCAATGCCTCCAAAGCCGGAGCGATGGTTTTTTCTTTGGCATTTTCTTCCGCATATTTAATGCACATCGCTATGCCAACCGGGCCCGTTTCAGATGCGGTTTTCGCGAGGGTGATTTTGTTTGCATTGAGCTTCATCTCAAGTTCGATAAAACGTTTGCCACAGTACACGCTAGTTATGTTCTTTGACGCAGTATCATTACCGGTTTTAGTAGAGACAATGGTCGGATGTAAAAGCGGCGTAGCACCGACAATATTCCATACTGTAGTACCGTCATTGCTCACAATGTCGTGTTCGAAATCGTCGATGGTGCCAATTTTATCTACCGATGCAATACCACGTACGTGTCCCGTATTGACCGTGGTAGAAATGATGCCTTGAGGTGACAGTTTGATCTTTTCTCCGTCGAGTGTCACCAGTACCGGCAAGTCAAAACCATTCAGAAGAATGATGTCTTGAGTGTGGGTGCTATGGTAACTAAGTACGGCACCGGATAGAACTAAAGTCGCCAGGCCAATTGCCAATCCTCGTGTACTTAACCAGCCCTTGATGCCAAGCGGTACGCGCGCAAGTACCTGCCATTTCTGTTTGCCTTTACTTTTTACGATAAAAGAACCAAGAGGAATTAATGGTAGCTTGGATAAAATGACCAAGGCGTGCATGGCGATATAGCTGCCATCAGTATCATGTTCGCTGCCGCCAATGAATTCGAAACCAATAGATTTGGATTGATATGAAAGTGGCGCTTTCAATATTGGTTTGGCAAACAGACGTCTTTCGTTCGTCAGCATCGTGATGAGATCGCGATGTCTTGGCAAGCGGCGCAATAAGTTTGCCAGCAAGAGAGCTCGATAGACTTTGAAACTGTCGCCAGTTTCAATTGCCCGACGAATCTTGTGATCGTCGGCAAGTGCTTGAAGCTCGGGAATACGCAGGATTAAATTGGCTGGATCAGAAATGGACATCGGCAATGCTTAAATAAAAAGTGTCAAAAAAAAGCCCGGGCATCACTCAGTTGTCGTGTTTTGGTGCAATTTGTTTCAGTGCTGCCTATTCTATGCGTTTTTTGCAGCATTTATGTCTTGGTCGTCGCATCCACGCGACGAGTTTATTTTTCCGTGATGATTAAGTCCATAGCTAAATCGTGTGCTTCTGTGGAAAAAACGGCCAATCCTTGATGGTATGCGATGCCTATCGCCTGTGGCCGTGGCGTAACGGCTAATGTGCGGTCGTAATAGCCTCCGCCATAGCCCAGTCGAAAATTGTTCAGGTTAAATCCAACACAAGGGATCAATAAAGCCGCGGGTTGAATGATGTGTTCGCGTTGCGCTGGTACCGGTATGCCATATTCGTCGGTACTCATGCTGTCACCTAGCCCCCACGCTAAAAAAATTAAGGGCTGCGCTTTGTTTTGTACCAGGGGTAGGGCGAGTTGAATTCCTGATTCTTGCAGTTTTATGTAACAACTTCGTAAATCTGGTTCTGCCTGAATTGGCCAATACACGCCAAGACTGACAGGCTTTTTCTGTAGGCACCAGTCCATCACCTTGGCAGTAATTTTTTCATCCCAGACTTGTCGTTGCGCTGCCACAGTATCGCGTCGTTGATCGAGCAAGCTCTTGCGCAAATGTGCTCTGGCTTGTGGCGGCGGTTTTGCACTAGGAGATGGCTGTGTCATACTGTCTATAACGTGTAGAAGGAAGGCTGCTGATGATGTTGTTAAAGAAGAAAATTGTTCGAATTGCCCTCAATCTGAGTTTGTGCATGGTAGCAGCTTTGTTGCCTTTTTCGCAGGCTGTGGCGGCAAAAAAAAGCAAAATTATTATTAGTAAAAGTTTTGTCAATGATGATGATAGATTCATGGCATTGCGCGATGCTGCAATGCATGATGATGCCAAGGCAGTGCAGCTGCACGCGGCCGCACTGCAGCACTACGAACTTGTTTCGTATGTTGATTATTACGTACTGAGAACCAGATTGGTCGCGGCTTCCGCCAATGAAGTTAAGACTTTTTTGAATAGATACGAAGGAACAGCGATTGCCGACCGAATGCGCAATGACTGGTTGTTAGTACTGGGAAAGCGCGCGGATTGGGCAAATTTCGACATTCAATATCCGCAATTTGTGCTTGCTGATGATACCCAGTTGAAGTGCTATGCCTTGCTGTCTAGAGCAATTAAACAACAGAATGTGGCAGCAGAAGCGCGCGCGATCTTGATAGCGCCGCGTGACTATGCCGACGGTTGCCATTCTCTGGTGAGTTATCTGTACGAGAAGGCGCAATTTGCCGAGGCCGATGTATGGGATCAGTTACGCATGGCAGCGGAAAATTCCGCCCTGCCGCTGGCGCATCGTTTAGGTAAGTTGTTGAACATCCCTGAAAAAAGCATTACCCAGGCGATTGAAAAGCCAAGTGGTTTACTTAAGAAGCCACCTACTGATGGTAAGGTCGCGCGTAGCCTATATTTGATTGCGCTGGGTCGTGCGGCTAAAGTTGATCCTGAAGAAGCGGCAGATAATTTATCGCGTAACAGTGGCAAATTTTCAGACGCAGAACGCGCGCAGGGATGGGCCCAGATTGCTTTGCAAGCCGCGCAAAAACTACGCCCTGTAGCATTGGACTATTGGCAAAAAGCGGAAGGGGCAACGCTGTCGCAAGAGGGATATCAGTGGCGTGTACGCACTGCCTTGCGCGAGGGTAATTGGCCTATGGTTAAGAGCGCAATTGCAGCTATGCCGGCGGGTATCAAGAGTGATTCGGCCTGGGTGTACTGGTATGCCCGTAGCTTGTTGAATGAAGGTAAAAATGAAGAGGCGCAAGCGCTGTTCGCCAGTATTGCTGAACAAATGCATTTTTACGGACAATTGGCGCTGGAAGAGCGTGGGCAAAAAATTGGCGTTCCGGTGGCGATCAATCCAGTAACGAATGAAGAGTTGGCACAGAGCGCTAAAAACCTGAATCTGCAAAGAGCGTTGAAGTTTTATTCGATTAACTTGCGCTTTGAAGGCACGCGCGAATGGAACTGGGAATTGCGCAGAATGAGCGAACGCCAGCATCTGGCGGCCGCAGAATTGGCACGACAAAATAACTTACTCGATCGTATGGTGAGTACCTCTGACCGTACCAGAGGCGAGATGGATTTCAGTCAGCGTTATCCGACTCCTTTCAATGACAGCATGTATAAAACCACGCAGGCTTTGGGCATGGACATGGCTTGGGTATATGGCTTGATCAGGCAAGAGTCGCGTTTTGTCATGCAGGCAAAATCGCACGTGGGTGCTTCTGGCCTGATGCAACTCATGCCTGCGACGGCACGTTTTGTTGCCAAGAAAATGGGCTTGGGTAAATTGCTGCCTGAACAAATCAATGAGACCAATACCAATATCGCCTTGGGTACGAATTATCTGAATATGGTGTTGACCGATCTTGGCGGTTCACAGGCGCTGGCCTCGGCTGCATACAACGCAGGCCCTGGCAGACCGCGCGCCTGGCGTGCTAGCCTGACTCGCCCGGTGGAGGGTGCTATTTTTGCCGAGACAATACCATTTAATGAGACGCGCGGCTATGTTAAAAATGTATTATCGAATGCGACTTACTATGCCGCACTTTTTGAGAAAAAACCGCAATCATTGAAAGCCCGTTTGGGTGTCGTTGTACCTAAAGGTATGTCGGCCGATGATGCAGAACTTCCCTAAGCACCACTAAGCACCATTAAGGACCATCATGCAAGATACTGAACTCGACACCACGCTGGAAGCGCTACTGAGCGGTAACAAAAAATCCAGCATGCAATTGGTGATTGGTAACAAAAATTATTCGTCCTGGTCAATGCGCCCCTGGGTGGTGATGAAGGCGTTCGCGATTCCTTTTGAGGAAATTCTTGTCGTATTGGATCGGCCAGATACCACGCAAAAAATTTCTGAATATTCGCTTGCCGGACGTGTGCCTGTGTTGCTGGCAAATGGCATTGTCGTCTGGGATTCTTTGGCGATATGCGAATTTTTGGCTGAACAGTTTCCCTTACAAAATCTCTGGCCAGAAGATGTAGCCGCGCGTGCCATGGCGCGCAGTATTTGCGCCGAAATGCATGCCGGATTTTCTGAGTTGCGCTCGTCCATGCCGATGAACATCAAGGCAAATTTTGCCAGTAAAGGCCGCAATGCCGGATCGCAGGCCGACATAGGCCGCATCAGCGAAATATGGGAAGACTGTCTGTCGCGCTATGGCGCACATCGATATCTTTTCGGTGACTTCTCTATTGCAGATGCGTACTACGCGCCAGTGGTGATGCGTTTCAAGACCTATGACGTTTCACTGGCGCCAGCACTACAAGCTTATATCGAGAGAGTGCAGGCATATCCGGCGGTGGCGCAATGGATGAAAGAAGCATTGAATGAGCCAGACGAAATGCCTAAGTATGATTTTCCACCAGCGCAGTAAATTGTCGCAAGCAAAAGTATGAAAACCTATGTAGTCGGTGGTGCCGTGCGTGATGCCCTGCTCGGCTTGCCTGTGCAGGATAGGGACCATGTCGTCATCGGTGCCACGCCAGAGCAAATGCTGGTGGCAGGATTTACTCCAGTAGGAAAAGATTTCCCGGTGTTTTTGCATCCGAAAACCCATGAAGAATACGCGCTGGCCCGCACCGAGCGTAAGACCGCTGCGGGCTATAAGGGCTTCGTGTTTCATACTGATCAAGGTGTCACGCTGGAGCAAGATCTAATCCGCCGTGATCTCACCATCAATGCCATCGCGCAAGATGAAGATGGTGTCTTGACTGATCCCTTTCATGGGCAACAAGATCTGCAAAATAAGATCTTCCGTCATGTCTCTGATGCGTTTGCCGAAGACCCGGTGCGCATCTTACGTCTGGCGCGTTTTGCAGCACGTTTTTCAATCGCACCACATGATTTTGTGGTGGCACCCGAAACTATGAGCTTGATGCGCGAGGTGGTGGCTGCGGGCGAAGTTGATGCACTGGTACCCGAGCGTGTCTGGCAAGAATTGTCCCGTGGTTTGATGGAGGTAAAGCCTTCGCGCATGTTTGAGGTATTGCGTGAGTGTGGCGCGTTGCAGCGCTTGTTGCCCGAGTTAGACGCCTTATGGGGCGTGCCGCAACCGGCTCAATATCATCCCGAAATCGATACCGGCGTGCACGTTATGCTGGTGGTGGATTACGCGGCACAACAAGAGTTTTCTCTGCCTATACGCTTTGCTGCATTGATGCACGATCTGGGCAAAGGCACCTCGCCGCCGGAAAATTGGCCTAGCCATCACGGGCACGAACAGCGTGGTGTCGCCTTGGTCGAGGCGCTCTGCCAGCGCTTAAAAGTACCAAGCGATTGTCGTGATTTGGCCGTGATGACGACACGTGATCATGGCAATGTCGGCCGGGTACTTGAAATGCGCCCGGCCACGCTGCTCGAGTTGTTCGAGCGCTGCGATGCCTTTCGTAAGCCGCAACGTTTTCTTGATATGCTTACAGCGGCAGAATGCGATTGTTTCGGTCGCTCCGGTCTAATTGATATTCGCTTCCCGCAACCAGCTTTTCTTGGACAAGCCTTAGCTGCGGCGCAAGCGTTGAATGCGGGTGAAATTGCAAAGGGCTATCTGGGGCAGCCGCAAAAAATCGCTGAGGCAATACGTATTGCACGGATTGAGGCAATCCGACAATATCGGGGCAAATCTGAGTTTCTGGAATAATTTTCAAATATCTTCTACAATAGGCAATTGTGCGCTGCACAAAATTCTGCATTGACAAGAAGGATCGTCCATGAAAAACGCTGATATATTTCCCGAAGGCAAAGAGCCAAGCCCCAAGCCCGCGACTAACAAAAGTGTTTTTGTTAAAGAATTGTCAGCGCGCGACCGCCACCGCATACTGAAACATTTTCTGGCGTTGAAAAAAAGTGACCGTTTACTGCGTTTTGGCACCTATTTGTCAGATGAATTGATCGCTAAATATGTCGATGGAATCGATTTCTCACGTGACACGGTATTTGGTGTTGTCAGTAGCCATTTCAGACTGGTTGGCGTTGGCCATCTGGCATTTGCACCGCGTCCGGCTGATGAAGACATTTCGGATAAAGATAAAATCGCAGAATTTGGTGTCTCGGTCTCGGATAATGCAAGAGGTAAAGGCATCGGTGCAAAATTATTTGAGCGCGGTGCAATTCACTGCCGCAATGTCGACGTCGATACGCTCTTCATGCATTGCCTGGCGAGTAATCAAACCATGATTCATATCGCAAAAAAAGCCGGCATGGAAATACTTCGCGAATACGGCGAGGCTGACGCGTACCTGAAAATTTTACCGGCTGATGCAGTCAGCGTCTTGAAAGAAGCGGTGCAAGAACAGGTCGCCTCTATCGATTACAACATCAAGGCCAACACCCGTGCAGCGGTAAAGTGGCTGGGGAGTTTGCCGGGGATTAAAGATGATTCCTAGTTATGTTGTAGCCGTATCGAATGGTGTTTCGTTCTACGCACCGATGGAAATAGTCATACATTTGATTTTATTTGAGGCGAAATGATTGTTCTTTTTATGCGGGTATTGATAGGTATCTTTGCTTTGGCCGTTGCGCTCAATGTTCACTCCAGAGAATTGATTAAACTTTATTATGAAGAGCGAGAGCCATACTCGTCTTTGCGAGCGGATGGCGTCGTTAATGGTCTGATTGCCAACCCGGTTAGTCGTGCGTTTACTTTTTCAGATGTCGCCTTTAAATGGGTTTCTGTGCCATTCAAGCGACAATTGGTTCAGTTGAAAGATAATACTGAGGCTGCCTGTGGGATGGTTTTTTTTAAAACCGAAGAGCGCGAAAAGTTTGGAAAATTCACACACGCTATTTATCGTGACGGCATCACCGTCATGTTGTCACGGCAAGATTTTCAGCCTGAAAAAAATATGCATCTGATCGATGCGATGAGCATGAAAGGAGCGCGCATGTTGCGTAAAGAAGCGTCTTTTTATGGGCCTTTTATTGAAGATGCAATGCTGAAGGTAAAGCCAACTGTTGTTTCCACTACAGCGGAGATGCGCAATATGGCCTTGATGCTTATTGCGGACCGTGCCGATTACACCATGTTGACCATGGAAGAGGCCAACTATCTGATCGCGAGCATCCCGGACGGCGATCAGTTGCATGTTTTTCGGCCGGTTGATATGCCGTCAGGCCAATATAGATACATCATGTGCAGCAAGCAAGTTCCAGATGAGGTGATTACCCGCCTGAATAAAGCGATCCCTCATTGAACCTAGAAACGGCAGTTGACCGCTCACTATAGTTGTTACGTGTTTGATTCATTAGGGATTTTCGTTTTGAATTCTGGTCACCGTTTTGGTGAGCATGCTACGAACATGATTGCACACTTTTTCGGCTCTCTGGCGTTGTTGCTCCTCCTAGCAACGTGAAGGTTGCGTC
>JANYFV010000517.1 GCA_025359635.1 Undibacterium sp.
AGTACCTAATTGATATCCTTATGGATATATTCAGGGGATAAATGACCAGAATCATGGGGTAGACAGGGGTAATGTGACCATAATCAGACCATAATCAAAGGATATCAATATAAGCTCGAGATAACCTTATTGTTAGCTAAATCTTAGGTCGGGATAAGGTCTGCGTATTACGGCTATCGTGACCGATCAAAACGGTCTATCGTGACCAGTTGCGCATGAAATAATATTACGCGTTTAAATTGTATAGGTGCGGTCACGATAGGTCGATGTTTTTCTCCTTTAATTGATTTTTAGCAGTGGTTTGTCGTAGTGAATCCCCTGTCAGATTAAAGCGGTGATGTCGTTGCATAATACGGTCAAGTATTGCATCGGCAATGGTGGCGTCGCCAATCCAGGCATGCCAATGCTCAATGGGCAGTTGACTGGTAATAATCGTGGCTTTGTGAGAGGCGCGGTCATCAATGATTTCTAATAAATCAGAGCGCGTCATGCTGTCGATGGCACCCATGCCCCAGTCGTCCAGTACTAACACATCGGTTTTAGCCAGCTGGATTAGCCATTTGCCAAACGTGCCACTACCATGCCTGATTCGCAATTCTTCCTGTAACCGCGGCACGCGTTGATACAGTACCGAGTGTCCGCGACGACAAGCATATTGCGCCAGCGCGCACGCCAGCCAAGATTTACCTGCGCCCGTCGGCCCAGTAATCAATACGCTATGGCCAGCACTGACCCAATCCCCTAAGACCATGCTCATGACTTCACGTCGATCAATACCGCGACTTGGGCGCGTATCAATGTCTTCAATGGCCGCCTGGCCATATTTCAAATGCGCATTCTTCAATAAGCGTACTAATTTACGATCATTACGCGCATGCACTTCCCGGTCGATTAACAGCGCTAAACGCTCTTCAAAGCTCATCGCTGCCATGGCAGGCTGCGCAAGCTGTTCTTCTAGGCCTGCGGCTAAGCCCTCTAGTTTTAAGGTGCGTAATTGTGCAAGGGTGGTGTTCATCATCATGGTGTTATCTTCTTTCTTTATTGAGCGACAAGGATCTTGTCTTATTGGTAATAGCTAGGGCCACGCACATGGGCGTGCTGGGGACTGGTCCAGTCGCTAGATTGCATCTGGCTAGTTTGGTCGCGGCGATTCTTAAGAATGTCGCGTACATGGCTGTATTTGTAGGTGCCAATCTGTAAGGCCACGATACAAGCAGCTTCAAGCCTAGGCTTGCCGTAACGCTTGGCCAGCGAAAGCAATCCTAAACAGGCACGATAGCCATGTTCCGGATGTTTGTATTTCGCGAGTAGCCGTGTTACCAACAATTCCGTGGCAGGGCCAATACTCAAGCCCCACTGAATTAGCCGGTCTGGCGTCCATTCCATGTGCGCGCGATGCGCTTCTGGCATGTGACTGGAAACCGTTGTAAAACCACCTTGCTGTCGATTGCGCGCATGACTGGCAACCCGCTCGCCACGGTGCAATATCTCCAACACATGCGTGGTGATGCGCGCTTCCAGTTCCTGGCCGACCAAGGCATGCGGTACGCTGTAACGATGACGCTCCACTTCAACGTGATAGTCGATATGCACTTTGACCGTTTTGAATTGCGCGATTTCGTAACGCTGCAATGGCAGCGGCATGAGTGCTGGCGCATCAAGCGCTAAAAAGGTGCTGGCACGACTGCCTGGCAGTTTCTGGAACAGTCGTGCATTGAGTTGATGCAGCAAAGGCAGAATAGCCGCATTAACTTCATGAATACTGGCGAGTTGCTGATGACGCAGACGCGCCATGATCCAGCGCTCAACGATCTGTACCGCAGATTCGGCCTTGGCCTTGTCTTGTGGATGATAAGGCCGTGCCGGTAATATTGAGGTACCGTAATGCCGTGCAAAGTCGAGTACGCTATCGTTGCTACGCGGCTCATAGCGATTGGCATCGGCCACCATGGCTCTTGGGTTATCGGGGACGATAAGCTGTGGCACACCACCATAAAAATGTAGTGCGCGCACGGTGGATTCAAGCCAGTCAAGCATAGTCTCGCTAGGCGTGGCACAGGCGAATGTATAGCTGGAAGCGCCCATGGCCGCGACAAAGATATGAGCGCGACTGCCATCAGTTAGAGCCATGGTGGGGCCAGCGAAATCAATGAATAACTTCTCGCCTGCGCGATGGATCTGCCGCATGGAGCGCTTGAGTTGTTTGGCAAACCGGCGGTAATGCACACAGAATTGGGTGTAGCTGTAGGTTTGGCTGTCGGCGTGATCGGCACGGTGCTCTTCCCATAACAGCATCAGCGTCATGCCCTTACGGCGCAGTTCCTGATGCATACGCCCATAGTCAGGCTGAACATACGCGGGTGGTTTCTGGGGTACGACTAATAGCTGCCGTTCAAGTGTTATTTCGTCTAAACTTTGTATGGCAGACCAATCCAGGCCTGCGATGGTAGCAAGCCCAACATACTTGGTGACGACGCCTTTGGAAATGCCTAAAGCTGCAGCGATTTGCGCGTGTGATAGCTTGGCTTCAAGCTTCAGACGGAGGACTTCTTTTATTTTACGCATAGTAATCCTTAGTACGGGCATGCAATCTCCAGACAAAAATTCTGTAAGCGTACCCGCTTAGGTGGCTAATATGCGTAATACCATT
>JANYFV010000523.1 GCA_025359635.1 Undibacterium sp.
AGTACCGTTCGGACCTGATCCAGGGGCATTACCATCCCTTGGCGTTCCACCCCACCATTTGGTCGGCGACACCTGATCCGCCCACGCATGAGTCGACGTCATGGATATCGCTGTCAATAAAACGGTGACCTGTAATATTGCCAGTGCAAAGGATTTACTAAATGATTTTTGGGAAATCGAGTTACTACAAAAGTGTTTGAATAAAAGACTAAGGCGCACAGAAAACTCCTATGAAATGACGATCTACAACTAACATCTCACCAAAAGAGTTTCTGGAAACCCCATGGAAAAAGAGCTATTTGTCAAAATTAAACTTATCAAATCATAAATAAATTGTCAACTTTAGTCAATTTGAAATTATGCAAAACGTTTATAAAGTTGATTCACCCGCCAAACTCCCGCTCCTCCAAATCCTTCTTACGCCCCAAATCCTTACGTTTCTGCTCGCGTTCGCGCTGACGTAACACGTCTATCATGACATTAAAGGTACGGGCGAGTTTTCCTATTTCGTCGCCACTCGTGACTTTGATTGTGGCTTTGTCGTAGTCACCGCTTTTGAGTGCGTGGGCGGCCATGGTCAGGCGCTCTATTGGTTTGACTATGCTGCGGGCAAACAGCACGGCTAGTATCATAAAAATCAGGCCGATCACGATTAAGCTTAGCATCGCGTTATAGAATAAAAGATTCAGCGGCTTTTCAAAAGAATCGTGTGATTCGCTGACACCCAACACCCAGTCGTGCCCCTTGACTGGTGCGTAACCGGCGATTTCACGCTTGCCTGAAATCGTTGAGACGTAGTCGACATTGCCTGCGTATACAGCGCCTATCATGGCTTTGGCGAGCTCTGGCATATGCAGGTTTTCTAGTTTATTTCTGCGAAAGCGTTGATCCGCCACGATCACTTCGAGCTTCTCTGGCGATAACGGCACCAGGCTTTTGTAAAGTTGTGCGCGGTTTGGATGATAGATCAGCACGCCATCGCCATCGATCATAAACGGCACCAGATTGGCACGGCGAATTTCGCCCATGATCCCGGCGATGGATTCGCCCTTGATGCGCAACACCACTGCGCCGATCACTTTGCCATCGGGGTTGATCACCGGATTCGAGTAGTACACACCGACAGTCCCGGTGGTAGAGCCGACCACCAGACCGGTCATATGCGGATGCCCCATCATGGCCTGTTTAAAATATTCCCTGAATTTAAAATTACGCCCAGTGACGGTGGCATCGCTGGAAGCTAGCGCCTTACCGTCTGCATCCATGACAATGAGCGGATGAATATCTGCATTGGATTTGGCCAGGCCAGCCAGCTTGGCATTAATCGCAATCTTAGCGACATCATCAGGGTGGTTTAAAAAGGCCACGAAGTCTTGGTCTGTGCCCAGGTAATTGGCAAGATTGCGGCTATCGTTAAGTAGTTGCGAGACGCGCCCTGCGGCGCTTTGCGCATGCTGTTCGAGATCGCGTAATTCGCTGGCATTGACGGTCGTCAGACTTGAATTTAAATTGTAATAGGCTGTGATTACCATTGGCAGCAAGGCCGCCATGACCATGGCGATAATTATTTTTATTGACAATGACCATGCAGATGGATGCGCGGTGGTACGGAAAAAATGTTTTATCCTTACGCCGAATAAGCGCGGCGAGCGCAACAGATCGCGCCAGGTTTCCGCCACGAGAGGTTTTACATCACCGGCGCGCAAGGCTTCCTGAAAATCCAGGCTGCTGGCATGGGCAGCAAACAGGGCCGTTCTGAATGTCTGCATGTCTGGCGGACGCTGTTCCACCTGGAGTTGCAAGGCCCAGTCTATGGCTTTTAAAAATTCAGGGCTGTAACGCCCTGCCCCTAATTCTTGTGCTGGGATATATTGCTTGCTGCCGTCTAGGCGATCTGGTGCTGCTGGCGGTTTATTTCCAGTGATCATCGCGTACAGCGTGGCACCCAGGGCGTAAATATCTGTGGCGGCAGTTTGCTGCGCTCCTTCATACTGTTCCACTGGCGCGTAGCCCGGCGTTACCGCATTCGCCATCTCTTGTGGGTCGCCTGTACTCAGGCGCGCCGAGCCAAAATCGAGTAAGACCAAGCTACCGTCATCGCGCCTGACGTAGATATTATCGGGTTTAATATCGCGGTGCAGGTAACCCGATTCATGCACCATTGCCAAGCCGTCCAACAGTGGCTGTATCAAGGTCAGCAATTCGATTTCAGTTAAATCTTTATGACTAGCCCACCATTCTTTAAGTGACTGACCGCGTTCATATTCCAACACCATATACGCGGTGCGATGCGCTTCAAAAAATCGTGCAACCCGGACGATATTCGGATGGCGGAAAGTGGCCAGTGTGCGCGCCTCGACCAGAAAACCATCCAGACCTTGCTGATAGAAATCTCTATCTTCTGGCCAGCGCGGAGTGACTGAATTATCTGAAGTACGGCAGGCGAAATCGCCAGGTAAATACTCCTTGATGGCGACCTTGGTATTTAAATGAATATCGGTAGCGAGATAGGTAATGCCGAAGCCGCCACGCCCCAAGACTTTTTCTATCCGATACTCAAGTAATTTAAAACCTATCGGCAAGGGCAACAAGATCTCGCCACTTTTCTGTAACGCACTTTCGGGTATTGCATTTAGTGTGCTTGGCGCATCTGAATGCGTGCTGGCGGGAGCGGATATTGCTTTTGCATTCAGTTTGCTGGCATAGATGATCGTCGCATCGTCTTCGTCAGCAGGTACCGGTGTTGCGGCTGCTTGCGTGCTTGGTCTAACTTCGACAAAATGTTTGGTCTGAACCGCTTCAGAAGTATCTGCAACGCTCGCTGGCGCTTGTAATTTTTTTTGTGCGATTTTTTCTTCCACCGCACGGCGCAATTTCCTTTCAAGCTGGATAACCGTTTGAAGCGCACGCAGTCGACTTTGCAGCGTATTGATCGAGATTTCGATTTGCGCCGTATCATGAACAGCAACTTGCGCTGCCATTAAATTTTTTTTCGCTGTGGCTTGCTCAATTATGCTTGCTTGCGCTGGCCGGATTTCATTATTTTTTGCCGGAC
>JANYFV010000548.1 GCA_025359635.1 Undibacterium sp.
CACGTACCCAGGGCAGAAACCCTATGCTCGATGATTTATTTAGAGCGCCAGAAGGCGATGCTGAAAGCTAGGCGCTGGTTTGCTGTGCCTTCACAAATTTGTGGCTCTGCCAGTTGTGTTCTTCGCTACGAAATTCGTTAAAGTCAAATATCGTTTCATGTAAATTCAATAAAAATTCATAAATATTTGATTTAATTGAATAAATAAACTAATATCGTTTCATAAATCGTTTCATAAATTGATTCATGAAAGTGATTATTAGTGCTTGCTCTTCAATTATTGCAGCATATTCGCCTGTCTCGCCGGGTTCGTGGCCGCGATCTGTTGGCCTTCCTGCAAAAAGACCGCCCTACCACCTCGCGCGCCACGATGATGCGCCTCATCAAATCGCTTGGCGATCAGATTGTCATCGGTGGTGCCGGGAGCAAAACCACATATGCAGCAAGGCGCGCGATTCGCGGCAATATACAACCCATCCCGCTCTACCAGATTGATGAAAACGGCCATGGCAGGCAAGTCGCTACGATTGAGCCGACCTCTTCCGGTTGTCTGTTGCGTTTAAATGAAGCATTGGCGTGGCCGCTGACGGGTGACATGGTTGACGGCTGGTACTACGGCTTGCCGTATTTTCTGGACGACATGCGGCCGCAGGGATTTATCGGTAGAAATTTCGCCCATACCTATGCCGAGATGTATCAGGTCGATCCAGATCCGACCAAATGGAAAGAGGACGATGTCCTCGCATTGCTATCGGCCTTGGGCGCGGACTCGCAAGGTAACTGGATCATCGGTGAACCTGCCTACCGCCGTTATCTGGCGCAGAAGCAAAAAGGCGAGCAGCTAGTTCAAGCAAGTGAGATTGAAGTCAGCTACGAGAAAATGGCCGCACTAGCAATGCAGCATGGTATTGCCAATTCTTCAGCCGGTGGTGAATTCCCCAAATTCACAACTTGCCGCGAAATAAATGCGCAGCCAGTGCATGTTATTGTCAAGTTTTCTGGCAACGACGCTACGTCTGGCGTGCAACGCTGGTCTGATTTATTGATCTGTGAGCATCTTGCGCTATCCGTCATTAATCAACGGTTTCCGTTTGAGGCCGCGCAAAGCACCATCTATCAAAGCTCTGGCCGCACTTATCTGGAAGTGCAAAGATTCGACCGGAATGGAGAATTTGGCCGTTCGCCCGTGTGTACCTGGGCCGCGATAGAGCCAGCGATATTTGCCTTAGGTGGTTCATGGATAGAGGGGGCAAAGAGGCTGCGCACACGCGGGCTCATCACTGAGGAAAGCCTGCAGCACATCACCCTCTTATACATGTTCGGCAAGCTTATCGGCAACAGTGACATGCATGATGGAAATCTTGCGTTCAGACCAGCGGCAAAGCCTGGCATGCTAGCGTTGGCACCGGTTTTCGACATGTTGCCAATGCTGTACGCACCTGTTCGCGGGGTGGAATTACCGAACAGAGAGTTCAAGGTAGCATTGCCATTGCCCAACGAAACGGCAAACTGGATCACGGCAGCGCAGGTGGCATTGAGCTTTTGGCAAACGGTGTCGAATGACGAACGGGTGAGCGAAGAGTTTCGGCAAATTTGTGAGGAAAACGCAATGGCGGTGAGAAACGCGATGACCCTGTTGCCAGTTTCTTGAATTGAATTCATCGGGCAACTAAAAAAGGGCGGCAACGATTAATATTTAGTCATTGCTGCCACTTTATCAACGCTCACCGTCCCTCCAGATTACATCGCCGTTCGTCATATTATTTCTTGCAGACTTGCAAGACTCAGCGCAGGATCAAGCTCAGTTTGCATCAAAAAAATCTGAGGAGATGTACATCATGCGTCCAGTTACCAACTTTATTTTGATCGGAATGTTAACTGTCCTTAGCGCCTGTGGTGGCGGGGGTAGCGGCAGCAAATGTGACTCGTGCAACGCATCTGTTGCACCACCAGCTAGCCGCATTTCTGGTCAGATTTTGGATAAAGCTGGTGCTGCGGTGTCTGGCGTGACTGTTAGTGTGTATTACCATAATGTGCACACCACTCAAACCACCACGACTGACAGCACTGGTAGCTATGTTTTTACCGGTCTGGATGCGAATAGCAATGCGATGTACACGGCGGATTACGAACTGTATGCCGAGAAAAGTGGCTGGGGTTTTTATCCCGTTGTGAGCGATCCGGCGGCAAAGATAACGCGCTTTGATTTCAATGGACTGTGGCGTACCTTGATCCGTTTTGTACCGCCGCCTTCGCCCGGCGCAACGGGGAATAATTTCACCGCCTATCGCGCGGGTGACCGTGTGGCTAGCCTGCCGCGCAGTGGCCAGGGTGTGTCTTATGGCAGTGGTGACGATGCCGCCGCAGCCAAAGGCGTGGCCTGGCCTGGCAGCCGTTTTACCGATAACCTGAACGGCACCGTCACTGATCATTTAACCGGACTGATCTGGTTGAAAAATGCGCAATGCCAAAGCGCCGCACATTGGGATGTCGCGTTGACTAGCGCCAATCAATTGGCCAGCGGTAGCTGTGGCCTTACTGACGGCTCCACTGCCGGACAGTGGCGCATGCCGAACATCAATGAACTTGAAAGTCTGGTCGATGTTTCGCAAGCCAATCCGGCTGTGCAATCGGGTGCGCCGTTTATCAATGTCGGCCTGACTAGTGCATATTGGTCATCGACGACTTACACCGCCTCGCCATCGAATGCTATGGCGATTCGATTCACTGATGGGCGATGGATTAACGGCGCGTCTGGCACGGTCGATAATTTTGATAACAACAAAGCGAATACCAACAATTTTTTGTGGGCCGTTAAATCCGGTACTCCGGGCGCGGTACAAGTACTGGCCACCGG
>JANYFV010000584.1 GCA_025359635.1 Undibacterium sp.
AAGGTGCGGAGCAAATGCGCATTCCCGATCACATCAAAAATCTGGTGATACCGCTCGGTGCACCACTGCATAAAGATGGTTCGAGCATGTCGTCAATTGTAAAAATTGCTGTTCTGTTTGCGATGTTCGGCAAAGATTTTACTGACCCATACACCTTGCTTACCGCCATCGGCATCACCATCATCGTCTCGGTGGTCGAAGGCGGCATTCCTAACGGTGGTTATATCGGCGAACTGTTGGCCATCACCGTGTATGGCCTTCCTATGGAACAAGCGCTGCCGGTTGCGATGATTATCGGAACCTTAGTTGACCCAATGGCGACTTTATTAAATGCCAATGGCGATCTGGTGTCTTCAATGATGGTGGCGCGTATCACTGAAGGTAAACAATGGCTAGCCAAAAAAGAAATTTCTTGAAAATCTTTCCAACTCTAAAGCATTCAACATATTGGGAAGTCGACTTGCTAGCCATCACTCGCCAGATTTCCTCTGGTATTCAATTTGCTCTTCTACCATTAAAGCGAAAAGTTTATTTTTGCGTAGTGCTGGTGGGGCTTTGTCAGGTATCCCCAGTTTCGGCAATGGATTTATATGCTTACACGGAAGAATGGCCGCCATACAATTACATGGTGGGCAATGAGCTAAAAGGCATTTCTACCGACATTTTGCGTGCGAGCTGCGACCTGATAAAAATCAAATGCACCATACAAATAGTGCCATGGTTGCGCGCCTATAAAAATGTCACGGGAAGCCCCGATACACTTATTTATACAATCGCCCGCACGCCACAACGCGAGAAGGAATTTATTTGGATCGGACCGATATTGCCAAGAACCACGTGGGTTTATGGCAAAGCGGGAATAGAGGCGACCACCCACAACTTCAAGGATCTGGCCAGCACTAGAATAGGCGTGATTCGCGGAGAAGCAACAATCGATGAGCTGCTTGCTGCCGGTGTTCCACAATCGTCGATCTTAGTACTAAATTCAAATACTGATGTTATGAGAATGATGAAGCTGGGTAAAGTCAATGTAGTCGTCAATACAGAAATTGGCATGGCATTAAACCTGCACGATATCGGGATGCCAGCTGATGCGGTCAGCAAATTATTCAAGCTAAGTGAAGGCGGTAGTCTTTATTTTGCGATGAATCTGCAATCTGATCCGGCTCTGATCAATCAGTTACAAAACGGAATCGAAAAACTCAGGCATGAAGGCAAGATTGAGTCCATTGTGCGGAGCTATACCAAAGCAAAAAACTGAGTATCGAACCGCGCATGCTTCTCATCTTGCATCTTCATCATCCGCGCTTCCTTAAAATTCTCCGCGCGAATTTTCAGGAATGAAATAGTGGCCAAAAAATCGTGCAATCGCATACAGAATTACCATAGCCGTGCCGACCAATCCCACATGCAATAACCAAAATTGTGTGCCAGATAAACGCTCGACTAATCCACCTAGCCAACCAACCAGGTTGTTGCACATAAACAGGTGCAGGTAATACACGCCCATGATGGTTCCCGCGACAGTTTTTGGTGCCGCTCTCGCGTATAGCGCGATACCTACCGGAAACAGATTGGCAAAGCCAAAGCTATTTAATACTTCAAACGCCAGCACCCATCCGATATGTGCTTTTTCTGTACCGTTGACCGTCATCGCGGCACATGCTAATGCCGCAATTCCGATCGCACTCAGGCCCAAGCCTATCGTCATTTTGATGATTTCGCTAGGTTCGGTAAATCGCTTGGCCCACCAGCGCCAAAACATCAAACTTAAAAACAAGCCCGATACGCTCACAGTGGCATCCAAGGTAATCAACCAAGTGGTAGGCATGGCGCGCCCGAAGAAAACCAGATCGACATTGTCGGGCACCCATAACAAATAGGCGTTAAAAATTTCTTGATTACCGACGCTGCCGATCGCTAATACCGGAAGCAAAAATAAGAGTAGATACACTGTACGACGCTCATTTTTGCTTAAGCTTGTTTTGGGTGTTTCAGTGGTCTGTTTTGATGCCCTGCTATCTACCGGCAACCATTTACGCCCAGACAGATAAATGACGAGTGAGATAAGCATACCGATACCTGCTGCACCAAAACCATAATGCCAACCGTACACTTCACCTAAAGTGCCTGCAATCAAGGGGGCGGCAATAACTGCTGCATTAATAAACAAAAAATAAATTTGATAGGCATCGGCACGACGCATGTCATTGGGCGCGTAAAGCTCACTGACCTGACTCGCCAGATTCCCTTTGAAACAGCCTACGCCAGTTAATAGACAAGTAAGTGCAATCAAAAATGAGACATCGAAAGCCATCAAAAAGTGACCCATGGCCATTAACAACGCACCGATAGTAATCGTGGTGGTCTTACCTAGCCATCGATCGGCAATGAAGCCGCCGGCGATAGGCGTGAGATACACGAAACCGGTATACAGCCCAAAAATAGCTGACGCGAGCGCCACCGTTGAGAGCGCCCCACCATACATGCTCTCAACAAAAGAGCGAAATGCCGTGAACCCGGCGATGTTCTCGATATGGCCAGGAAGTAGCAATTGCCGCACCATATACAGCACCAGCAAGGTTTGCATACCGTAGTAAGAAAACCTTTCCCATGCCTCGGTAAACGAGATATAGGCTAAACCACGCGGATGCCCGAGAAAGGAGCGGTCGGACTCGTCGCTCATTGAGGTTGTTATATTCATAGTGTGTGTTGTCATTTAAGTTTGGGGATTACTCAAGTTTAAATTTATACTTGCGTTGCATTGTTAACCTAGGGATAAAGGCCGCATGACGCAATTGCTATTTTTTTGCATTGATCACATTAAATTGTGCCATGCAAACTGCAAGCGCTTTATCATACTTGCTTGTGGGGAATTGCACCAGTTACCTAAACACTCTGTATTTGGCGTTCGCATAATGAATCAAGGATCTGATCATTCATTTTTTTTGTGGACAATGCCTTAATATCATGCAATCGCCCAGTCGCAAAACAACATCGCTTTCAACCACTGCAAAACAACTATGAACATACTAAGCTATCACATCGATCTGCCCACACCCACCGGCATCATGCGCACCTACGTGCACCGGCCCGTCGGCGATGGCACGTATCCGGCAATTTTGCTGTACTCAGAAATTTTCCAGCAAACCGGCCCGATTGAGCGCTCGGCGCGCCTGATGGCCGGGCATGGCTATGCGGTGCTGGTGCCTGAGGTTTTCCACGAGCTTAACGCGATCGGCACCGTGCTGGCGTATGACGATGCGGGGCGGGATAAGGGAAATGCCGACAAGAGCGCCAAATCCGTCGAAGGCTACGACAGCGACAATGCCGCGATGATAGCGTGGCTACAGGAGGCGGCGCAGCAGGCCTGGTGCAATGGCCTGATCGGCGCGATGGGGTTTTGTATCGGCGGCCACCTCGCCTTCCGCGCAGCCTTACAGCCACAAGTCAAGGCAACGGCTTGCTTCTATGCCACCGACTTGCATACCCAGGTAATTCCAAATCAGCCCGGCCAACACAGTATAGAAAGGCTAGCTGACCTGAAAGGTGAAGTCATGCTGGCATGGGGTAAAAACGACCCGCATATTCCCGCCGCTGCCCGCGCACAGGTGTATCGCCAATTGAATGATTCCAAAGTCAATTTCACCTGGCATGAATTCCATGGCAGCCACGCCTTCATGCGCGATGAGGGCGAGCGTTACGACCCGCAATTATCCTTGTTGTGCTACCAGCTGGCGCTGGATTTATTCCGGCGCAATTTGCGCACTTAAGAAAAATAATTCTCCTCAGCCTTTTAAAAGGAATGCACCCATGTCCACTCTCGCCAAAGCCATAGAAATTGCCGCACACGCTCACGCTGAAAGAATCGGCGAAGATGGTGAGCCGGAAATCCTGCATCCGCTACGCCTGATGTTGCGCCTGCACGCTGACGACGAACGCCAGGTAGCCATGCTGCATGACGTGATAGAAGATTGCGGCCTTACCGCTGCCGACCTGCATGCAGCGGGCTTCACAGCCGATGTGGTGGCCGCGGTTGAGGTGCTGACCGGGCGTGCCGGCGAGACGTATGACCAGTACGTCCAACGTGTCATCCAACTGCCTCTGGCGGTGCGCGTAAAGCGTGCCGACGTAGAAGAACATGCCAGTTTCGTACGGCGTCAGCCAGTCAGCGATGAACAGCTTCTACGACTGGGTAATTATCAAAGGGCGCGCGCGGCCTTGGCGGCGGCAATGGTTTAATCCAGCGCTTATCCGACATTGTTATAATCACGCCCTACTCCCACTTTTGAGGAAATACTATGCCGTTTCTAGGTATTGGTTTGCACGTCTTAGTCGCTTTATTCTTTGCCGTACATGCACTGCGCTCCGGTCAACAAATTTACTGGCTTTTCATCTTATTCTCGTTCCCGCTACTGGGTAGCATCGTGTATTTTCTGGCGATTTATCTACCCAATTCGAGACTTGAACATACTACGCGCAAGGTCATTTCTTCCGCTGCCAAATCATTGGACCCCACGCGCGAACTACGTGAAGCGCGTGCCGCTTTCGACTACACGCCAACGGCACAAAATCAGATGCGACTGGCCTTGGCATTATTGGAAACCGGTGCCGCTGAAGAGGCGGCAAATAACTACGAAGCTTGCCTGAAGGGCCCATTCGCATCAGACCCGGAAATCAAATTTTGCGCCTCACGTGCGCTGGTAGAAAGCGGCCGCTTTGCACTGGCGATTGCCCACCTTGAAGAAATTCGAGCAAAAGACACCAACTTCCGCGCTGAAAAAGTCAGTCTGTTACTCGCGCGTGCTCTTGCCGGATCAGGCAGAAATGCCGAAGCCAAAACAGAATTTGAATCAGCCGAACATCGCTACGGCAGCTTTGAAGTACGTGCCGAATACGCGCTCTGGGCTGCAGCGTCAGGTGATATCACTACCGCAACCAGGCTCAGAGCGGAGCTAGAAAACGTGGTGAAGCGCTGGAACAGAAGTACCCGCGAACTGAATATGCCTATGATCAAAAGATTGAATGCGGCTGACGAGTTAATCAAGCGCGTATCCTGAAATCGCCCTGACCTTGATTTAAACGTAGAACAGCAAATGTTGGGCTTTTCAGCCCAACATCCCATCGTGCTATTTTTTGTCGGCGTACAACTTAACGAGTTCAACCATATAGTCACGCCCTTCATATAAGGACTTGACACGGATCTGCTCATTCAATCCATGAATATGACCGTAGTCTGCATCGTAGAAAATCCCTGGAATACCATAAGTCGGGATCCCCACTGAGCCAAGAAAACGTCCGTCGGTAGCGCCAGTAGACATTGCCGTCAACATTGGTACGCCAGGAAACATCTTCTTGCCCAATGCAATGGCGGGATCAAGGATCGCTGAAGTCATCGGTACCGTTCCGGAAACTGTCGCTTCTGGAATAGCGATCGACACGGTCACCGCAGCATCAGCAATCACTTTTGTAAGTATTGTTTGCACTTGCAAAATGGTCTCACCGGGAGCAATGCGGCAATTGATGTTGGCGTGCGCACGCTGCGCCAGTGCATTCTTGGCGTGACCAGCTTCCAGCATCGTTGCAACACAGGTCGTGCGAATCGTACCGTTCATGGTTGGGTCTTGCGAAACCAATGCTGCTGCAGCGACATCGCCAGGATTGGCGGCAAGCGCCTTGTATGCGGCGGCGGTTTTTTCTGGCATTTGAGCACTTAACTGGTTGAGCATCGCCTTAGTGGTGTCATTCAAATGCACAGGAAATTCATAATCCCCCACTCGTTGTAAACCAGCCGATATTTGGTAAATCGCGTTGGGCTTGATCGGGCGCGAGCTATGACCACCGTTATTGGTGACAACGACATCGTAATCCTGATAGATTTTCTCACCGACATTCATTGCAAGAAATTGCGGCTTGCCATTGGCATCGAGAGTGCCGCCGCCCCCCTCATTCAAGGCGAATTCTGCATCGATCAGCTCGCGACGATTTTTACCTAGCCATTGTGCGCCGTTGAACGGGCCACCTTCTTCGCCACAAGTGAGCGCCATCTTGATGGTGCGGCGTGGCTTGTATCCCGAGGTCTTAAAATTGATCAGTGCGTCAGCCCATATTGCTGCCTGCGCTTTATCATCAGACGAACCGCGTGCATAGAAATAGCCGTTTTCCTCAATCAAGGTAAACGGGTCACGCGTCCAATCGGCGCGGTTGGCCTCAACCACATCAATATGCGCGAGCAACAAAATCGGCCTCGCTTTGGGGTCGCTACCAGGTAGAATCGCGACCAGTCCACCACTCTTGGGATATTCTGGCGTGCTGAAAAAAGTCAGTTGCGCATCGCTGAACCCCGCCGCCTTCATGCGCGCGCCAAGCTTTGCGGCAGCATCGGTACATGATCCCGCCGACAAGGTGGTATTGGTCTCGACCAGCTCCTTGTAAAGTGCACGAAAGGCCAATTGATCTGGACGCACAGTTTGCGCCGATGCGATCGTGGCGATACTTACCAAAAGCAGGCCAGTGAGGGTCGAATAATACTTTGTCATACACATCTCCAAATTGATTTTTAGTGAGAATTCTTAAGGTACTGGTGCGGCCGCGGGCGTAGCCAGGGGTTTGCCTTTTTCCAGCACATACACGCCGACTAATTTTGCCGTTACCGTGCCGTGATTTTTTGCGCTATGCACCACACCTGCAGGTATCACAAACCCCTCACCCGCCTTGATTAGCCGCGGTGACTGGCCAGCGACACTGAGTTCTGTTTCGCCTTCTTCGACGTAACTGACTTCGTCACCGGGATGCGTATGCCAACTGGCAAAACCTCCAGGGGCGACGTCGACTCTGGCAATGATCGCCTCGCGACCCGGCACCGAGACATCCGCCTTGACAACAACGGTACGCGTCAGCCCCGTGTTTTGGGCGAGCGCTACGCTGCTGCTAAGTAACGCAGAAATGCCAACCGCGCCGCTTAAAAGTTTTTTGAAAGTAAGAGTAATCAAGATATCTCCTTGGTGGTTTGTCATTATCAAAACAACGATTGGGTATCAAAACAGCGCGCCAATGAGGGATAGCAGACGCTGGCTGATTTGACGCTTTATCTGTTTTATTGTCAAGGCAATGTGGGGACTTGATGGTAGTTGCCTGGCTTAGAATCGAGTTTATTTTTTTGCGGGGAGTTTCCATACTTTTTACAAACTGGCCAGTAAAAAACCTGAACGCCAAATAGAGGAAATAAAAAAATCTATTACGCAGTATCCATCATCAAATCCATTACCACAGCGCATCTTACGTGGAATAAAAAGTGAAACGGAGACTAGGACACGCATTAATTTTCAGAACAAAATCGACTCTTAATCTAACACTTTTAATATGAAATTTTGACAAGTATTGGACGTTGCAAATCCAATATCATGCTAAAATATTATCAAATTCCATCTTGAATTTATTGATGTTAAAGGAATCACATGAAACGAAGAAACTGGATACAGATTTTGTTAGTTGCGAACTTATTTGTATTGAGTGCAGCTGACGGCGCGACTACTACAGCGCCGCAAGAATATGCAGTACTGTCCCTAATTGGAGACAATTTAACCGTAGCCCAGTTTTCGACCACCACCGGAACGATAGTCAATAAAACACCACGAATTCTTGTACCTGTAAAAACACCAATATTAGACGATGTCGCCTTGCTCGCTGTCGAAGATGTAGTTAAAAAAACAGACGCAGGGGCGCGGCTCGACTTGCTCTCTTCAAACGATCCAGTTTTATATAAATTTCAAAATGATTTATTCAACAATACAGGCGATAGCGCAGCTGCACAGACCGCGCTCCGAACAGTATTAAAAAATACCACAGCAGAGCGCTTGATTCTCGTTTCTAAACATCGTGCTGATGCCTATTTCCGTTTAGTAGGAAGTCAGATCGGTGAAGGCAAGTTGGAGGGGCTGGGCTACTATATCGACAACACAGTATCAATAAGGATGGTAGATAGCGGTGCAACCGGTGTTGGTTTTCTGGCGCCGTTTGCATATGTAAAAGTTAGCTTGTTAAATGCCCGGACCTTACAAGTATTACGCACCAAATCGATTATCGAATCGGAAGTCATTGCCAATGCCGGTTCAGCCGAAGCAAACCTGAGTGCATGGCAAGTACTCTCTCAACAAAAGAAAATTGACCACACTACCGAATTGATTCGACGAGTCATCCAACAAGCCATTCCTGACATTTTTGGATCGGGCGCACCCTAAAAATGAATAAAATTCAACGTTAGCATGCGGCCGGCGACTTGAGCAAACGCGTATCTTGAAATTGCTAAGGCGCTGAGGTAAATTTAGACCGGATGAACAGTGCGCTGTCTGCGCTTGGACAATGTTACATGTGAGACCTGCGTTTGTTTTCAAGCGACGCGGTCAGCGCACCAATAACGGCTTGCGCCAGCATTTCTCCCGCCACTACATGTTTCCCCACATAGCGTAGCGGCGCACCGTTCGGATCAGACACGATGGCAATCGCATCGGTACCGGTACCGGTGGCAATCGCTGCGGTTTTTGTACTTCTTACATTCAGTGCCTCCAAGGCCGCGACCTTCGCTTCGGTCGCGATCATCAAGGCTTCCATCATAGCCGCCGGTGCCAGGCTGGCATTGGTGCTGACCACCAGATTAATCGTACCCGCCGGCAGCACGCCATCGCTGACTATCATATCAGCCGGGTCACCGGCACGACGGGCATTCTCCAATCCGGCGGTCACGATGGCGGAAAAATACAGCTCGCCAAACCAGCAGGTCTGATACCTTAAAGTAGTCATCGATGCGGCCGTCATCATGCCCAGACATTTTTCTGTCAAACCCAACCCGGCACAAATAGTCGATAAAGTGACCGCAGGGTCTTCCACAATCGTGTCGTCGTCAACGACTTTCAGGTTGAGCACATGCCGGATATTTTGCTGCCCACCATTGAGTACACAGGAACTGATTGCATGCATCGATGCATTGAAAGTTAACAGGATATATTTTTCGGTCTGGCGTAGGCGACACGCTGGATTGACGGATTCTTCTATATTTCTATGCATGTTTTTTTCACAGAGTATTTACCATTCAGATGATATCTGCGCTGGCGGCGAAATCGACAAATTTTTTGTAGCGTAGGATTTACCGACGTCTTTTTCAAGTGTGCTACCTACAATTTTGACGCTTATGCTACCGCTACGCCATCCAATTTTCGAGACGATCTGCGCCACGCCTGTGCCGATGAAAAACCAGCAGCGAGTGCGGCTTTTTCTTGTGCATAGCCTGCGGTGCGCCATTGCTCAAATAAGACATGTTTGAGTGTGATCTGATAATCATGCACTGTCATGCCGGTGTGTTCTTTGAAGATACGGGATAAGTGCCGGGGACTGAGGTAAGCGATCTGCGCCAGATCATCCATTGTATGCGCCGCGCTAGCATCAGCGCTGATGCGGTCTTGTACTTTGTGGATCGCGGCATGGACATGATTGCGCCCGACCAGCCACGGCGAGAGCGCTGGGTCTTTAGGCGAGCGGCGGAAATAGATGTTCATATGACGCGCGATATTTTGCGCCAGTGGTGCACCGTAATGTTGTGCCAGCCAGTACAAAGTCACGTCTAGTCCCGCAGTAATGCCCGCACTGGTAAGCAGGCGGCCATCTTCGACAAAGACGCGGTCGCACACCACTTGCGCCAGTGGAAATTGCGCACTTAATTCGGTGGTGAGTACATGATGCGTGGTGCAGGCGCGGCCATTGAGTAAGCCAGCTTGCCCGAGCAGAAATGCGCCTGAACAGATGCTCATGATTTGATGCTGTGCGGGATCGAACACCGTTTTGAGAAACTTGACGATTTCCCGGCACACTTTAGCTTGGTAGACCGCCTCATCCAACACTCCTGGAATGATGATTAAATCGCCGGCATTTAATTTGCCTGGCAACGGCTCCAAGTCTACCAACCGTATTCCCAGCGAAGTTGTCACGTCCGAAGCCGGCGCCACCACATGCAGGCTAAACGCTGCGCCTAAACGTTGCGCAATGCGCAGCACTTCCAAAGGTCCCGCCATGTCGAGTAACAAGACCGAGGGCGGGAGTATCATGTAAATGGCGCGGGTTGTAATTGGCGTACCTGTCATATTTATGTTTTTTTGTAGCTATTCAGTTGCTATGAAGCGACGACTCTTTGCGCAAAACTAAACCCATTAACGTCATGCCGGACTTGATCTGGCATCCAGAATTCACCTTTAAGCCTGTGAAACTGGATTCCGGATCAAGTCCGGAATGACAATTCAAGCGATTTTATTTAACTCAAACTGTTCTTATCATAGCGGCTGAATAGTCAGTTTTTTAGCACTCGTTTAGTTGAGGCTGGATGTTGCGCTAATTTTGCTCCGCTGCGGCGCGGACGAATTTGCAAATCACCGCCGCAGTTAGGACATTTTCCAAGTAAGACATTTTGTGCGCAATCACGGCAAAAGGTACATTCAAAACTACAGATCATGGCATTGTCTGCCTCTGCCGGCAAATCGATATCGCAACATTCGCAATTTGGTCGTAACTCAAGCATCTCATCCTCCTTTAAAACGCTCGTCCACTAATTGCGCAACAGTCACAATTCGCGCGAAGCGCTGATGTAACACTAGTTCTGTACGCGCTTTGATGTCGTCGGCACTATACACCACGCCATTTGGATGAGTCATGGCAAAGGTCATGGTGGCTTCGGTCACAAAATCGACGCTGTAACCCAAATCGGAAGCCACTCGGGTAGTGGTTTCGCAGCATTGTTCGGTGCGAATTCCGCTCACTATAAGCCGCGTGATCTTGCGCTCATCCAGCCATTCTTGCAGATCGGTATCAGTGAAAGCATTATGCACGTGCTTGGTAAAACATACGTCAAAAGCCGGCACCCAATCCATAGGTTTAACCCAGCCAGACGAGGCAAGAAACGCGGGCGTGCTGCGCGACTCATGCAAAATCCCGACGATGGGAACACCCGCATTGCGAGCATTTAAAATTAACTCCGTTTGGCGCGCTTGATAGTCTGCAAAACCGAGCGACGAAAATTCTTCTAAATGTAAAAACGATTCTTGTACATCGATGACGATCAGGGCGCTATTCATGGTATTTCCTTATTGGCTTATTTGGGTCTTCGTGAAAGTTCACAAGACAAAGAATAGGCCATTGAGCAGAGCAGTCATAGACGCGATTCTGCCAAGATGGGGGCAAAAACGGACATGCCGTGAGCGAGTGATAAAACATCAAATTGTCGCAAAGAGCGAGGCGCGAATTTATGGTCATCCCCGAATGCTTTAGTCGGGGATCCAGCTGTTGAAGCTTATGCCGTCACTGGCGTCGGCATTTACGGGGATCAAATCCCCTTCTTTACCATCGCGACCAACTGATCCAGTGCCATACCCCAGCCAGCTTCAAAGCCCATGGCTGCATGTGTTTTGCACCCCGCTTCATCGGCGTGAATCACCGTCGCGGTGTAGCGGGTGCCTTCGGCATGATCGGCCAACTCTAGCATCGCGGTGAACATAAAACCCGCGTCTTCGCTACCGCAGGTTGCCGTGACTAAACTTGGCCGGTAACCAGGCTGCATGGCATTCGTCCAAACCAGTTTTTCATTCGGCACAACTTCCAGATAACAGCCCACATTGGGAAACTCCTTCCCTTCTGGCGATTGCATTGTGGTGCGAAAAATGCCGCCTGGGCGCAAGTCAATTTCGCAGTCAATAGTTTTCCATGGCAGCGGACAAAACCAGGGTTTGAGCAGTTCCACTTCAGTCCATGCGCGCCATACGAGTGCTCTGGGCACGTCGACGATGCGGGTAAAACTGAGATCGAGTTTTGCGTTGGCTTGGTAGATGGGTTTCACGGCTTTTCTCCTTTGGATGATGTTGCTGATAGGCTGAGGAAATAGTGAACTGCAATAGTTTTCATTTGAATAATTGAATAATTGAATATAGTGTTTGACCTAATATTTGTCAAACCCAGCGACAACGGACTCGGGGCAATTCCTCCGAGCAAAAAAGATGACCTGACGTTTCTAGGTTAAAGTATGGGCTTCGCGTTTTCCCTATTCTTCATTGAGAGTTTCATGTCCACCTCCGCAATAGTTTCCACCGATTTAACCGACGATTTTTCCCATATTGAAACATTAGACGAAGATAAAACAGTGCACGAAGCGCGCCTATGGATAGACAAGGGCTGGACTGCGCGCGTGATTAAGAATGACGATGATGAAGGCTGGGCGGTGGCGATGATTAAAGATGGCGAGCCGGAACCTGCGCTGGTCGGCCCGTGG
>JANYFV010000175.1 GCA_025359635.1 Undibacterium sp.
TCAGCCTGACGCTCAAAATTGCGCGTCTCTTGCCACACCAACCAAAGCGGAACCGCGATCAGGCAAAGGAGAATAAAAAGAACAATTGGCCAGATCCGGCGACGACGCTTAGGCGCAGGTACAGCAGGATTGCTCAACATACATCATCCTGTGTCAGGGCGGATGACGATGAAAACACACCAAGAAAGGTCTGAAATGAAGGTATTACAAAGCTAAAACGAGAACAACTAAACATGGTTATCAAGACTCAAGATAAAGATTTAAATTTACTACTATGTCACTGTAATTGAGCAAGCAGCAGCGCGAAACTTGCTTACTCCATTGCACCACAACAAAGCCGAAAATGGCGGCAAAATTTACTCGAATAAATGATTTTTTACAAAAAAACAACACCCGCTTTCGGATCGTGGAAGATTGATGCAGGCAGGGGTATTTTCAATGATGTAGGCATATTCAGATCGGATGGGCGTATCGCACAGCAATAACATATTGTGCTGTGCAATAATATCGAAGGGGCAAATTTTATTAAGAATCGCCTAAAAAGTAAGGGGCTCGTTGAAACGCTTGCTTTCTCAATTTACAAATTAAGATTTTCGTGTCTAAGAAAAATATTACAACTACTGCATTCATCCTGACTAGTCTTTGTGCCAGTGTCACTGCGACTGCAACTGCAAAGACTTATATTGGCGCAACAGTCGGTAATGCATCGTGGAGCGAGGGTTGTGCCCCAGGCGGATATTCATGTCAGAAAAATACTGGAAATTCCACTGCATTCAAATTACTAGGTGGCTACGAAATTTTTAGCGATAATTTGAGCGCTCGTTTCGACATTGATTCTCATCACACCAGACTTTCGTCGCAAAATTTTGCTTGGTCCGCTTACACAACGGGCTTTCACCTCGGCCTGGTGAGCAAGTTCTAATTTTTCACTGTTCGCGCCGATGAGACGCTAGTATTTCATTCGACGCGAATCGCTCAACAAGTATTTATCAGGAAAAAATCATGGCAGATCTCAAACTACCCATCACCGTTTTGCTGTCACAGGTGCCGCAAGCGGGCGCTGGCTGGCAACCATTAACGCAGCACGTGTGTGGCGGCTTTTCGCGCAAGACTTTCGACGCTTACGTCTACGTATTGACGATACTTCCCGCCATGCAGGAACTGGTAGATGACATCCTCTTCGAACAATTTTTAGGGGACATCACCAAAGGACTTGATGATGGCGTCAGCGATAAGCAGCGTAGCGAATACCGTACGTTTTTGCTACGTCATGGCGTGACTGTCAGCGATATCAATCTCGGCACCCTGACGCAGGCGGTGTATCCGATGGATGCAAGTGAAAAAAATCTGCTGGCACTGACAGGGAAAGCCAACAGCATCAATCTGAATAACTTGCAGATCGCCGTACTAGGTGATAACTGCAATTAATGCCGGCAAATTGAGTGTGTCTTATTTAGTGAGTAAACTTCGCGCCCATGCCAACAATTGCGCGGCAGGCATGGTGCCGCTTTGCCGTCCAATTTCTTGCCCTCCATGAAACAACAGCAGACTAGGAATGCTACGTATGCCATACGTCTGGCTTGCCTGCGGTGCTGCATCACTATCGACTTTAATGAAGCGAATATCCGGCGCCTGACTAGCCGCCGCCTCAAACTGCGGAGCCATAGCTCGGCACGGCCCGCACCATGCCGCCCAAAAATCGACCAGCACCGGCGCTTCGGTCTTGGCTAAAAATTTGGGCAAAGCTGCGTCACTGATATCAACCGGCTTCGCCGCCATTAAAGCAGCACCACACTTACCGCACAATGGCGAATCGGTAAGGCGCTCGGTGGGAATACGATTGGTCGCAGCGCAAGCTGGGCAAACGAGATGCATGGTGTTCTCCTTAAATCAAATTACGAATTACGTGCCGGGTTTACAACCCAGTTTGCGCATGATGTTTTCCATCAGACACCATTTCGTGAAACCGCTCTGTAACAGGTTACCGCCGACAAATGCGGTGAACCCCAGCCACCATTGACTGACAAATATCGGGCTACCCGGGATAGCTAGTGCCAGACTTAACAAAATAAAGAAACCTGCGACGATACGTACCATTTGCCAGCTAGTCATGATGATGCTCCTTCGATTGTGGTTAAAATAATTTTCTGATGAATTACTAAACTTAACTGTACATTCACGCCATTCTCGCGCACGCGGGAATGACGGAAATATTTGCTGCTTGAGCTTGATAACTAATCACAATTAAATTTCTTTTGATACGCCATGTAATACAAGACCGGGATGATGACCAACGTCAACACGGTCGAGACGAAAATACCGAAGATCAAGGAGATCGCCAGACCGTTAAAAATCGGATCATCAAGGATGAAGAAAGCGCCCATCATCGCTGCCAGGCCAGTCAATGCAATCGGCTGCGCGCGGGTGATGGCCGAGCTGACCACCGCCTCTTTAAATGCCATACCGCCAGCCACCTGTACATGAATAAAATCTACCAACAAGATAGAATTGCGCACGATAATACCGGCCAGAGCAATCATCCCTATCATGCTGGTGGCGGTGTATTGCGAACCGAGTAAGGCGTGGCCTGGCATGACACCGATAATGGTCAGAGGGATCGGCGCCATGATGATCAAAGGTGTCAGGTAAGAGCCAAATTGCGCCACCACCAGCAAGTAAATCAGCACCAAGCCAACCGCATATGCTGCGCCCATATCACGGAAAGTTTCGTAAGTGACTTTCCATTCACCGTCCCATTTCAGGCTGAAGCCACGGTAGGGATCAAGCGGTGCACTGATAAAAAATTCTTCTAGCTTGCCGCCTTCTGGCGTAACGATTTTGCTTATGTCACCACGCATGCCAAACATACCGTAAAGCGGACTATCAAAGGCCCCCGCCATATCGCCGACGACATACGTCACTCCCAAGCCATCCTTGTGATACAGCGGCTGTTCACGCAAAGTATCGCTGACGGTCACCAGCTCGCGGATAGGTACGATGC
>JANYFV010000022.1 GCA_025359635.1 Undibacterium sp.
CGCGCAATTTCTGCTTTGCTTGATGTGCGTTTATGGCGACTCTGCTCAGGATTTTTTTGACCTGTAGATTTTTTGAATCGCGCTATTGATCGCTGCCATTTGTTCAGCCGAGACATCTTTACTACAAACGATAAAGCGATCCAAACCAGGCGGCATGTCAGGCAAATCTATTTGCTTGGTCTGTCGTAGATTTTTATCTGTGTCTTTGAGGTATTCCCAATCTTCTCTGTCGATCAACATATACGAAGCGCGGTTGGCGCCTATCATGCGCGCCATATTCATCGGCAAGGTCATGCTGCGTTCTATCTTGTTTTTGCTGTTCTTGATCATGGCATCAAGCGCCGGTCCGTAAGAGACGGCATCGACCATACCCAGACTCAGGCTGCTGTCCGCCATCAATGCAGCGAGCGACAGGTGCGCAGACACGAGTTGCGTCGCGGCAGGGCTGACCAGTATGGTGTGGGGCGGATCGGTATGAAAGACCGCGCTAAATTGAACCAGGGATTCGCGTTCAGCTAAGCGGTACCAGCCGAACGAACAATAATTTTTGGTACCGATGGAGAAGTTGTTCCAGATTCTTTTTGCCGGCTCTTCGACAAACTTGGTCTTGATCTGGGCCTGCGCAAAAACCTGTTTGGCGCGTTCCAGCAAGACGCCTTTTTCCACACCATTTTCGATATATTGATGTGGCGGTTTGGTTCTCCAGGCTACGGTGACGATGTTTTCTGCCGCGGCAGAAGACATCAGCATGGTCAAGAGCAATGTCAAAGTCAGGTGTGTCATTTTCATTATGTATGCCCGGCCAGTGTAATTGCCATTATCTTGTGATTTGTCTCATGCCGCATACATGGATTGATGCAGCATATATCGATTATGCCTTTTTACTCTTGAGTCCGGTAGATTACCGATGCACAAAACCGCAACGAAAAAACCGACGCAACAGGCCCTAGGCAGTGCTGCTATTGAAGCGCGGCGGTATGTCCGCATTCATGCACATAAAAAAACCTGAAGCAGGCGCCCAGCGGCGTCGCGACTTCAGGTTTTCAATCCCCCGGCATCAGGGAAAAGCGCGGGGCGATTACTGGCGTATAGGTTTCTTAGCACCGGTGGCCGCACTGCCTTTGGCTTTGTAGACCGGTCTAGTGCTTACTGACGGGAACGAAGTTTTGCTCACTGGTTTCGTTGATGCCGGCAACGGCAATTTCACTGCGGTTTTTTTCTCGACGATAGTTTCGGCCGCTGGCTTTGCCAATGGGAACAAGGCCCTGTGGAATCCAGTGACTCTGGCGCTGGGCTTGAATGAGGTGTATCGGGTGCCGATGCGCCATCTGAAAAGGGCCTTCAATGACCATGCATTTTTGCGCGAGTGGCGCGACAATCGGCAAAACTCGCTGAACTTGCCTGGCGTGTAATTGTGCCAAACAAATCGTTGGGCAAGCGATAAAATGAGATGAGCGCGGCAATGAAGTTATCGAGTGGAGCACACTGTCTCTTCTTTAAGCCGCGCTTACCTCAATTCTAGGCAAATCTGACAGCGCTGTTGGCGCCTGCGCCTGCGTCTTTGGCCTTGGCATCAAAGTCTTTGCGCCGGATTAATAGGCTTGCCGCCGCCAGGTTCCAGACTGCCTGGGCGATCAGTATGCTCAGAATGGCGGTCATGTCCATGTTCGCTCCTGAAGAAAATACCGCAGCAAGTACCAGTCCGCCCGATAGCAATCCTATGGTTCCGATCGCGCGCGCGAAGCCGCGTTTTTCCAGCAAAGTCCAGGCCCAGGCGATGCTGGCCAGCGCTTGCAATACCCAGCCTAGTTTCGCCAGATCGGTCAGCGCGACGCCAACGAAGACGATCAGGTTGTAGCCCAGCTTTACCCCTTCAGGAGAGGCACTGACGAATTGCGCGGCGACATCGCTGGAGATAAAACCATCGAGGATGGTGGCGCCTATCATGGCGACGCATCCGATCAGATAGGTTGTCAATCCTGCCAGCACCAGCGGGCGGCGTAGATCCAGTCTGGTCGCGAGCGTGGCATAGCCCAATGCGTAGGCAAGCACGCTGGCGATCGCCACGCCGTGGACCAGTTCTTTCATGTTGCGCAATTTGATTATGCTTTGCAAAATGGCCAAAGGTGTACCGCCGCTTGCGCCGTCGTCCAAGGCGACAAACAGGATGGAAAGTACGGTGGCGGTAGCGATGGCGAGTCCTGCCGAAAGTGTGCCTGGTAACCCGCGGCTGGATGTGGCGTCTTGTGGATGCATATGAGCTCTCTCTTTTGGTTTGTCGTGCATGGGCCGGAATGCGCATGCCAGATGCCACTGTAAAGAGACTTTGTTGCTGAACTATTTCTGCTGTGTAGAAATTTGTAGCGACATTATTATGTTGAAAGGTGCTGGCTGTTTTTCTGAAAGCTGTAGAAGGTCACAAGCCAATAATTTCTGCTTTGTCGAGAATAAAAGAGGGCGCCGCCAGCGCGCAATCCCCAAGCGCCTTGCAGGCCAGATAGGCGAATTAAAGTTCGAATTGCGACGGCAAAAGGAACAAAACGACAAAGGTATTCGAGGTACAGGAGTATCTTTGTCGTGTTCTCAAGCCAAGAAAATCGCCATGACATTTACCCACCTCAACGCCAAACAGCGTGATCAAATTGAAAGATTATTAGCGGCAAAATAGTGAATTTTCTCACTTCAACAGCATGTGCTTGTAAACCCGCATGGATAATGCCTGTTGGCGGGGCTAATTTTTTTATTCGATACAGAATACCAAGATGCGGTCATTTTGCCACCAGCTTATCAGGGACTGCTAAAAACACTTTAATCGGGATGCAACGAAGCGATGCGCCCGATTAAAGGGTTGTTAGACGTTTCCTGTCAGGTTCGCCACGAATTTGTCACTACCCGTCCTAATCTTCTCGCCAACAAGGCTGTGTCGCTGCATTCTAAGCAGATCAACACAATATGAGAAAGAATAAAATGAAATTGATCAAGCTAGCAGCAGTATTGGGAACGCTCTGTTTATTTTCGGCCTGTAGTAGTCACGGCTCCAGTAAGCCTATCCAGACCACGAATGAAATCCCCTTGCCTGGCGTTGGCAGCAAACTTGCTTACACTGGGCCGCAAGGTATTTTCGATGTGCCGAACTCTACCTTTGAACCGCTTATCACTATCCTGGACAATGGCGAAGTCTATGGCATGGATTTGATCAACAACCGGGTTGCCGGATTTTTCCACGGTACTGTCAGCGCTAACGGCACGACGCTGAGCTCTAGCGATTTGACTGAATACAATGCCTACGATGGTGGCTATGTGCAAGCCGCCAGCCTGGCTGCCACTTACACCGCGCCGTCACTCAAGGTGTCGTTGACCTTCCCTTTCGGTACATTTAGCAGTAGCGCCAGCGAACAAAAAAACTTTATCAAAGACGATAAACAAACCATCTATTCCACACCAATCGCCACTGCACGCTTTGCCGGTAATTACGAGGGGGAATTAAGTTCGGTCGGCACCGAGATGAAGTTGTATTCAAAAACAGGTGCATTTGCCATCTCGACAGATGGCAAGTTCACGGCATCTGCAGGCGATTGTGATTTTGCCGGCACCCTCGCTCCGCATGGAGACAAGGGTGTATTCGACATCACGGCAAACGTCAGCGGCGCGACTTGCACGCTAATCGGACAGATGCAAGGGTTGATGACGCCCGTGAGCCTGGAAACGAAGACTACCCTTGGCTTTCAATTGCTGGCGACGGACGCCAAAAAATCAGCGATGCTGTTTGTGACAAAAAGCTGATCTGCACTACAAATCCATTTGAACGCACCGCCAGCACGCGTTTGCGGATTGCTGGCAGCGAAGAAAACTGGTCGAGCAGCCACCAAACCATCTACAACTGGATCAAACCTAATTTTGAACTTGAATTCGCAAGATGGGCTGGCAAGGCGCATGAACAGTGTGTGCTGGCCTTGCCTGTTTTTAATTTTTACACATCGGGGGCTTAGGGTGCTGAATGTTTCGCAAAATAATCAGCTGACGCATTGATGTAAAAAGATACCTATGCTTGGCCGTCAAAATTGCGCAACTCCGCCGCGAAACGCTCCAGCTCCTCTTCCAATGTCCCGCGACTACGGAAATTTCGGTTAGCCTTGCCGTACCAATACTCGGCATCTTCCAGATCACCCTCTTGAACGTGCAGAATACCGTGTAACCAGGCAGAGAGCTGCGAATCATCGCTCTGCACAAGATTGTGTGCCTCGCTCCAGCGACCCAAGCGCATATGATCAAGGACGTCGTGAAGTTTGCTCATGAAAAACTCCTTTTGACGATGTGCGCTTGAATTATTTCATACGCACATCAGAATAATACTGATTTTCCGAAGATGCCCCAGCATCTGTAAACGTGATACCGTAAATAAATTAAAAACAAGCGATCTTAGCGCTCCGATTAGTTTAGCCAGTTCTATGCGAATCTAAGGTGCAACGCTATGCTGACTGGTCATGGCCTGCGCCACAAACAGAGTATCGGTAAACTGCTCAAATTGGACAATTTTTCCTTCTTTGATCCGCCAGATATGCGCCACGCGCGCCTGCATCGACTTGCCTGTTTTTTTGTAGGTTCCAGAATACAGGCCTACGCCAATAATGCGGTCTCCAGCATCAATGAGTTCCGCTAGTTCAAATCGGTAGTCAATCCATTCGCTGCCAAGAGCCTTAAATACATGTTCGACGACTTGTTCAGGTCCTACCCAGGTGCCCGCACAGGGAAAACCGGCCATTTCAGTCCAGTGCACGTCTGGAGCAACCTCAGCCATCATACTTGTAAGGTCTTGTCGTGCCGATGCCGTGTAGTGGTCGGCGATGATGTTCAGGTTGGTACGCATATTCTGCTTTCGTTTCTAAAATTAATAAGACCTTGGTCTTGTGAAAAAATTTCTAATCTTTAAGACAGATTGGAAGTTCGTCAATTCCGCAGTAAATCCAATCTATTTTTTAGCGTTCACAGGAATTTTTTTGTAAGGCAAAATCAAATAGTGACCCGGTCGTTTCACCGGGCCAAAGAGTAACTAAGCTTTACCGGCTTTTGGGTTTACCACTTCATTTCACCCTTGTTGACCTTAGAGCCGATGTCCAATGACATGGCACCATCCGTCACCTGTGGGTAGGACAGTTTCATGGCATTGATGAGCCCTGCGCCGTCCTTGCTGGAAGCCAGGTTTTTCTCGAAAGTCTGCAGGTAGTCTTTGGTGAAAGTGATCGCGCTGGCATCCACCTTGGTGCCGGCACTCATATGACCGGGAACCACCAGCTCAGGCTTGAGTGCCAACATGTCCTCTAGTTGCGCCACCCAGGCAGCGCGTTCAGCCGTGGTTTGACTATCTGCAGTCCACACATGCATATTGCCGAACACGCCGATGTTGCCCACGATGGCCTTGATCGACGGAATCCAGGCATAAGGGCGATGCGCCAATAAGCCCTGGTTGCCACGAATTTCAATGGTCTGGCCTTCCAATTTCAGAACATTATCTTCCAGTGCTCGTGGTGTCACCGGCTTATGCGGTGCATTCGCCCCCATCTTTGGCCCCCAGAATGCGAGCTTGCCCGACATCTTGGCAACCAGCTTCTCCAGAACAGCAGGCGTAGTCACCACGTCGGCCTGGGGAAAAAATTCTTTCAGCGTTTCCACACCAAAATAGTAGTCGGGGTCAGCTTGACTCACGTAAATGGTGGTCAGTTGTTTGCCACTGTCGAGTACGTTAGCGGCAATAGCAACGCGTCGGCGCGGGTGAAGCCTGCATCAATCACCATCGCCTCTTTTTCGCCATAGATCAGCGTGGAGTTAACGTTGAAACTGTTGCCATCGGCGTTGTAAATCTTGACGGTGAGCGGTTGTGCAGCTTGAGCCGCAGTAAAGGAAATGGCGAGCGAGGCGGCGATAACGGTAGTACGGATCATGATGAGCTCTTATCGGATAGTTAAAAGGAACGCCTTGCAGCGTTGAATTGAACTATAGTTGCTAAAATCAAGCAGATAAATAGCAATAAATGCACATTATTGTTTCTTAGATCGAACAAATCACTCTGTATATCATGCATAGAGATAGTGAGGGCATATCAAAAATAGTTTAAATATTTCATCAAACTATTTAAGACTTAGATCGATTTCCCCCTACAAATGACGCCGCGCTACGCAATAAATACCTAGCGCATCTGATGGCTATCCCGCTTCCAGCACCACATCCTTAGTCGCATGCAAAGCCGCTAACATCAGCGCATCGCGATTCATCGCACTGATCACCGCCTTGAACGAGGCCCTGACGATATTTCCATCTATCGCCACCCCAAACATCGTGGATCCGCCTGCAATACGCAATTCGACATAGCAGGCCGCCTGTGCATCCGCACCGCCACTGATCGCGTGTTCGTGGTAATCCATTAAATTGATTTCGATCCCTAAGGCATCGACAAAAGCGTCGATAGGGCCGTTGCCTGTTCCTTGCAGGGTCAGGAGCTTTCCGTGATGACTGATGTCGAGTGCAATCTTGACTGAATCCACTTGCGCAGTATCTTCAGTCATGCGGTGACCGACATAGGTATACGGTGCACTTTTATCCAAATATTCTTGCTGAAAAATGGCATAAATATCGGCAGAAACAATTTCCTTGCCGCTGCTATCAGTAGCCTTTTGCACCGCACGACTAAATTCGATTTGCAAGCGCCGTGGCAACACCAAACCATAATCCTGTTCCAGCAGATATGCCACGCCGCCCTTGCCAGATTGGCTGTTGACGCGGATCACCGCATCGTAGCTGCGTCCGAGATCGGCCGGGTCTATCGGCAAGTAGGGCACCGCCCATACGGCGCCTTCTTGTTGCTGAGCCAGGCCTTTTTTGATGGCATCCTGATGTGAGCCTGAGAACGCGGTGTACACCAGGTCACCGACGTAAGGATGGCGTGGATGTACCGGCAATTGATTACATTCCTCGACGCACAGACGCACCAAATCAATGTCAGAAAAATCCAGACCAGGATGCACACCTTGTGTGTAGAGGTTCAATGCCAAGGTCACGAGATCAACATTCCCGGTGCGCTCGCCATTGCCGAACAAACAGCCTTCGACTCGCTCGGCACCAGCCATGATCGCCAACTCTGCGGAAGCTACGGCGCAGCCCCTGTCATTATGCGGATGCACACTGATGATGATGGAATCGCGCCTGGCCAATTCTCTATGCATCCATTCAATCTGATCGGCGTACACATTCGGCGTGCTCGATTCGACCGTTGACGGCAAATTAATGATGAGCTTATTTTGTGGTGTCGGTTGCCATACTTCAGTCACTGCATCGCAGACTTCCTTGGCAAAAGCTAGCTCGGTTAAACTAAAAGATTCAGGGGTGTATTCAAAACCCCAGCGGGTTTCCGGATGCGCCGCGACGAGTTCTTTGACCAGTTTTGTGCCATTGACTGCAATCGCCTTAATCTCCTCGCGCGACATATTAAACACCACGCGGCGAAACACCGGCGCGGTTGAGTTATATACATGGATAATCGCTTGTTTGGCGCCGATGACAGATGCTACGGTGCGGTGTATTAATTCGTCACGCGCTTGCGTTAATACGATGATGGTGACGTCATCCGGGATGCGATTTTCTATAATCAGTGTGCGGATAAAATCAAAATCGGTTTGTGAGGCAGAAGGAAAACCGACTTCAATTTCTTTCAAACCTATCTGCACCAGCATTTCAAAAAAACGCATCTTTTTCTCTGGGCTCATAGGCTCGATCAAGGCCTGATTACCATCGCGCAGATCGGTGCTCATCCAGATCGGTGGTGTAGTCATTGTTTTGTCGGGCCAGCTGCGCTGTGGCAATGCTACTGGCGGAAATGCGCGGTATTTACTGGATGGATTGCTCAACATCATGATGTGTCCTTGGTTATTTTGCTTTTGCCAAGCGCGCATGGGCATGCATAGTCGAAAACATGCACAGCTTGCGCAAGCTCAATTTCGATTGGCAAAAGCAAACGGTAAAACTGTTAATTGGGGGTTGGTGTGTGGCATCAGGCTACCTGACGGCCACGGATCACTAGGCCAGGTAACCGGACGGTAGTGGCAGCAGCGCTAGCAAATTGCTGGCGCGGTGACTGAGGGAGAAGGAATGAGTTTGTGCGGAATACATGGCTCTAATGTAATTGAGCATCTTGTTTTTTGTCAATAAAAAAATTTATGCAGTATCCCTGGCTACTACTTTAGACGGATTTGAATGGGCTTGGCAAAACATTACCCTGTTGCAGTACAAGAGTAAATTAGATAATAATTTTGATTGTTTATTCGAGCGAATGTGCGCATAATTTTGCCATAGATAAGCAGGATTTTAGGTCGCTTATCCTGATTTTGTAGTGCAATGAGTTATTTTTCCTTTGAACAAAACGCTGGTCGCCACAACCGTGTTGAGTTTTGCGGTTGTCGTTATCTTGCGATAACCAGGAGATATTTTGCAAGCTACCAATACCAACGATCCGGCGTATTTTCATAAAGTCGTCGATTGCCAATGGGCCTGCCCGGCTCATACCCCCGTCCCGGAATATATACGCTTAATCGGCCAAGGCCGTTACAGCGATGCCTACATGGTCAATTGGGTCTCGAATGTTTTTCCCGGTATTTTAGGACGCACCTGCGACCGCCCTTGCGAACCGGCTTGCCGTCGCGGCAGGGTCGAGGAAAGCAATGGCGCACAGCCAGAACCGGTGGCGATTTGCCGTCTGAAACGTGTCGCCGCCGATAACAAGGAAGACGTGCGCAGCCGCATGCCAAGCGTGGCGCCAAAAAATGGCAAGCGCATCGCTTGCATAGGCGCAGGCCCGGCCTCGCTGACCGTGGCGCGCGATCTGGCACCGTTGGGTTATGAGGTCACGGTGTTTGATGGCGAAGCCAAGGCCGGTGGCTTTATCCGCACGCAGATACCGCGTTTCCGTTTGCCAGAATCGGTGATCGATGAAGAGACTGGTTACATCCTCGACTTGGGGGTTAATTTTAAGAGCGGCCAAAGGATAGAATCGATGCGTAGTTTGCTCGGGGCTGGCTACGATGCCGTATTTGTCGGCTGCGGCGCACCGCGTGGACGCGACCTGGATTTGCCGGGACGTCAAGAGATACACAACAATATCCATATCGGCATCGATTGGCTTGCCTCGGTCTCGTTTGGCCATATCAGCAGCGTCGGTCAACGGGTGATCGTACTTGGTGGCGGCAATACCGCGATGGATTGCTGCCGCTCGGCACGGCGCTTGGGTGGTACCGAAGTCAAGGTCATCGTGCGCAGCGGTTTTGATGAGATGAAGGCATCGCCATGGGAAAAAGAAGACGCACAGCATGAAGGTATTCCCATTCTTAACTTCCACGTGCCGAAATCTTACGAGCATACAAATGGCAAGCTCAGCGGTATGCGTTTTGAAATCGTCAAAGCAGTGTATGACGCACAGGGCAAACGCACGTTG
>JANYFV010000185.1 GCA_025359635.1 Undibacterium sp.
AGCTACGTCAAACAATATACCGACATGCCTATGCTGGTGCGTCTGGTCGAGCGCAATGGTTGCTATGTGCCGGATCAAATGCTGCGTGCCTCGCAAATGCCAGGCGGTCTGGATGAGGCGAATAACGGTGACTGGAAGACACTGGCGATCGATGAAATCAGCGGAAAAATCGTCTCACCGAACGGCTCGATTGGATATCGTTGGGGCGAAGCTAAGTTTGATGATGGCGCTAAAGTAGGCCGCTGGAATCTGGAAGCAAAAGACGGCGGTTCAGGTCGCGAGATTGATCCGCAATTGAGTTTGATTGGCAAGCATGACGAGATCGTCAGTGTCGGTTTTAGTTACTTCGGCGGCACTGACGCCAACGACATGCTGTTGCGTAATTTGCCGGCCAAACGCATTACTCTGGCAGACGGCACGGTGGCTTTGGTGGCGACCGTATATGACCTCTCGATGGCTAACTATGGCGTCGATCAAGGGCTGGGCGGAGCGGTGGCGCATTCGTATGATGACGACATTCCCTACACACCGGCATGGCAGGAAAAACACACCAGTGTCAAACGCGATCTGGTGATCCAGGTAGCGCGCGAGTTCGCACAAAACGCCCACGATACCGAAGGCAAGAGCATGGTGATCGTCGGTGCAGCGCTGAATCACTGGTACCACAACGATATGATCTATCGCGGCATTATTAATATGCTGATGATGTGTGGCTGTGTCGGTAAATCCGGTGGCGGCTGGGCCCATTATGTCGGTCAGGAAAAACTCCGTCCGCAGTTCGGTTGGGCACCCTTAGCATTTGCCAGTGACTGGGTACGTCCCGCACGTCAGATGAACGGCACCAGCTTTTTCTATGCGCATACCAGTCAATGGCGTCATGAAAAACTGGCGATGGATGAGATTCTGGCACCGACCGCAGACAAATCCAAGATCAGCCACATGAGCATGATCGATATGAATGCCAAGTCTGAGCGTCTGGGCTGGTTGCCATCCGCACCGCAGCTGGAAACTAATCCTCTGGATATCTGCGATGCTGCCGCCAAGGCCGGCGTTGAACCGGTTGAATACCTGAGCAAGGGCCTCAAGGCAGGCACGCTCAACATGAGCTGCGATGATCCGGATAATCCTAAAAACTTCCCGCGCAATATGTTTGTCTGGCGTTCAAATATCCTGGGTAGTTCAGGTAAGGGTCATGAATACTTTTTGAAATATTTACTCGGTACGCAAAATGCCTTGTTCGATGATCCAGATGACGCGGTCAAGCCGACAGAAGTGAAGTTTCGCCCGGTAGCGGCTGAAGGCAAACTCGATCTACTGGTGGTACTCGATTTCCGCATGAGCACCACTTGCCTGTATGGTGACATCGTTTTGCCGACCGCGACCTGGTATGAGAAAGACGATCTGAATACTTCAGACATGCATCCCTTTATCCATCCATTGAGTGAAGCCGTGCAGCCTCTGTGGGAAAGTAAAACCGACTGGGAAATCTACAAGGGTATCGCCAAGAAGTTTACCGAAATCGGTGGCGAATATCTGGGTACGCGCAAGGACATCGTGCTGCAACCTTTGATGCACGATACTCCGGGTGAACTTGGTCAGGCGTTTGAACCTAAAGACTGGAAAAAAGGTGAGTGCGATCTGATCCCAGGTAAGACAGCGCCGAACATGATCGTGGTCGAGCGTAACTACAAAGATATCTACAAAAAATTTACCTCGATCGGGCCTTTGCTTGACAAACTCGGCAACGGCGGTAAGGGCATCAATTGGAACACCGAACACGAAGTCAAAGAGATAGGCGGCATCACTAAAGTGGTAACAGAAGAGGGCGTTAGCCAAGGTCGCCCACGTCTGGAAACAGCGATTGATGCCTGCGAGATGATTTTGACTTTTGCACCGGAAACCAACGGCCATGTTTCGGTCAAGGCATGGGAAGCGCTAGGCAAGATCACCGGTCGCGACCATACCCATCTGGCGGTCGGGCGTGAGCATGACAAGATCCGTTTCCGCGATGTGCAGTCACAACCGCGCAAGATTATTTCGGCACCGACCTGGTCAGGTCTGGAATCGGAAGAAGTCAGCTACAGCGCCGGTTACACCAACGTGCATGAATACATCCCTTGGCGCACACTGACCGGCCGTCAGCAGTTCTATCAGGATCACCGCTGGATGCTTGATTTTGGTGAAGGCCTGTGCGTCTACAAGCCGGCCATTGATACCAAAACCGTGGCGCCGATGCTGAACAAGTCGCCCAATGGCGAGAAAGAGATTGTTCTTAATTTCATCACGCCGCATCAGAAATGGGGTATTCATTCCACCTATTCTGACAACCTGCGCATGTTGACTTTAAGCCGTGGCGGCCCGCACGTCTGGGTCTCTGAAATCGAGGCGAAAGAAGCCGGTCTGGTGGATAACGATTGGGTCGAAGTATTCAACAGCAACGGCACCTTGACTGCCCGTGTGGTGGTCAGCCAACGTGTGCCAAAAGGCATGTGCCTGATGTATCACGCTCAGGAAAAAATCGTGAATACGCCGGGTGCCGAACTCTCTGGCAAACGTGGCGGTATCCATAACTCAGTAACCCGTGCGGTCTTGAAACCTACCCACATGATCGGTGGGTACGCACAACTGGCGTATGGCTTCAACTATTACGGCACGGTCGGCAGTAACCGCGATGAATTTATCGTTCTGCGCAAGATGAAAAAAGTAGATTGGCTCGATGGTCCTTTGGACGAAGCTGAACACGCTGAGCAAAATAAACAAGGAGCCACATCATGAGAATTCGCGCACAAGTAGGCATGGTGCTTAATCTGGATAAATGTATCGGTTGTCATACCTGCTCCGTGACATGTAAAAACGTCTGGACTAGCCGAGACGGTGTCGAGTACGCCTGGTTCAATAACGTAGAAACCAAGCCAGGTATCGGCTACCCGAAAGAATGGGAAAATCAAAAGAAATGGAAGGGCGGCTGGCACAGAAATGAAGCCGGTAAGCTGGAGCCAAAACAAGGCGGCAAACTGCGCATCTTGAGCAATCTGTTCGCTAACCCGAATTTGCCTTCGATCGACGATTACTACGAGCCATTTACCTTTGACTACGAGCATCTGCAAAATGCACCGCTGATGCAGACGCCGCCGACTGCGCGTCCGATTTCTGTGATTACCGGCAAGAAGATGGAGAAGATCGTCTGGGGTCCGAACTGGGAAGATGACTTAGGCGGCGAATTTAGTTCACGCAGCCGCGATGCCTTGTTTGAAGGCGTGCAGAAGGAGATGTATTCGACTTTCGAATCCACCTTCATGATGTACTTGCCACGTCTGTGCGAACATTGTCTGAATCCCGCCTGCGTCGCTTCCTGCCCATCTGGCTCGATCTACAAGCGTGAAGACGACGGTATTGTTTTGGTCGATCAGGATAAATGCCGTGGCTGGCGCATGTGTATCTCTGGTTGCCCGTACAAAAAGATTTACTACAACTGGAGCTCAGGCAAGGCCGAGAAGTGCACCTTCTGCTATCCGCGTATCGAGGCTGGCCAACCGACCGTCTGTTCCGAAACCTGCGTAGGCCGTATCCGTTATCTGGGCGTCTTGCTGTATGACGCAGACAAGATTGAATCAGCAGCTTCGGTACCGAACGAGCAGGACCTGTACGAGGCGCAACTTGATTGCTTCCTCGATCCGCACGATCCGGCAGTGATTGCCGAAGCGCGCAAGCATGGCATTCCGGATAGCTGGATCACTTCGGCACAGAAGTCGCCGGTGTACAAGATGGCAGTCGAATGGAAGATCGCCTTCCCATTGCATCCTGAATACCGCACTTTGCCTATGGTCTGGTACGTACCGCCTTTGTCACCTATCCAGAAAGCCGCAGAAGCTGGCCACATGGGCATGAACGGGATTATTCCTGATGTCAAATCCCTGCGCATTCCTATGCGTTATCTGGCCAATTTGCTGACGGCTGGCAAGGAAGAGCCGATCTTGAAAGCGCTGGAACGGATGCTGGCGATGCGTGCTTATAAGCGTGCAGAAGTGGTGCACGGCACGGAAGATAAAGCGGTATTGCAGCAAGTGGGCTTAAGCGCCACGCAAGTTGAAGACATGTACCAGACTCTGGCGATAGCGAATTACGAAG
>JANYFV010000080.1 GCA_025359635.1 Undibacterium sp.
AATTGATCAGTATTGTTCCAGGATTCATTTTTGTCTCTTGAAAATCAAGAGAAAACCCTGTTACAGCAAAGTTTACCAACACCTTTAATGCTCTGGCCCTGCCGCGCCTGCCAATTCAAGTTCCATCAACCTGCTAAGTACACTATAAGTGTCGCCAATAGCTTCAGACACAAGTTGTCAGCGCGCCGATATGTTCAATGTCAACTTCATTTCCAGCAGAAAAGTTGCTTTAGGTGGAGAATACCTACTTGCAAATGATAATGATTCGTATTAACATAATCATGTGATCTCGATTGATCGATTAAAAAACAAGCAAATGAGAAAATTTTATGACATTTTTCGATACGACATACCTACTCTACCGGCAACTATCGTGACCACTACTCTTGCGCGCACAACTTTGTTTGGCTCACCGACCCATAGTCAGCGTAGAGCAAAAAATAGTAATACTGCCTCCACTAATGCAGCAAAAAAATCACGTGATGTCACAGAGATCACAGCAGCTGAAGATGCTACACGTAACACCCCATTTATTGGAGCAAATACGTGGAGTACGCCCAAGAAGAATGGCCGCGCTGCGATGTGCATGGTCGCGGTATTTCATCTTGCTGTGATCTGGAGCCTTCAAAGCGGCTTTATGCGCCAGGTGAGGCAGATAGCCCCGGTGAAGAATGTGCTGATGACTTATATTGCACCAGTTAATTTTGTACCGACGCCAGCCCAAAAGTCCATATTAAAAACCGTAACAGTGACCACAACGGTGACGAATACACAGCCCCTTATGCCAGTTGCGCCTGTCGTTGAACAGGCCATAGAGACTGCAAACAAACCGCTTCAAGTAACTGCGCCACAAGCCATCGAAGTTATTACACCCACCGCGCCCCTGAACGTGCTTATACCTAAAACAATCGTCTCTGGTGTTGAATATATACAAGCGCCTCAGCCAGTTTATCCGCCACTGGCGAAGCGCGCCGGTGAACAAGGCAAGATTATGCTGCGCGTACTGATCAGTGACAAAGGTCTACCAGAATCGGTAGATTTGCAGAAATCATCTGGCTCCGCGCGCCTAGACGAAGCGGCAAAGCAGGCGGTATTTTACGCCCGCTTCAAGCCCTATCTTGAAGATGGTAAAGCGCATGCGGTCTATGTCATCGTGCCTATTACTTTTCAATTAGACCGCTAATTTTTTCCAGCCTGCGGTCACCCATTTTTTTTAACGCAACACACTCAACCATACGATGTTGAGATCAGCAATCTTTATGTCGAATATTCACGCCAAATATTTATCCAACTTTTTTACACTGAAAATTAAATGCAAATGAAAAAATCTCAACCTGCCCTATTCGCCCTCCTGGCATTTCAACAGCTCGCCAATCCAGCGTTCGCGCAAAATACCGTAAAGCCAGCTGATACCAAATCAGAAGCGGCTTTGCCGGAAGTGGTTGTGGCTGACAGTGCTGATTACTTACCGGGCAACGCTAGTATCGGTGGGAAAGCGCCAGCTCTGTTGCGCGATATTCCACAAACCGTGACAGTCATTAACCGCGAAGTGCTCAATGCGCAAGCGGCCAATTCCATGACAGAAGCCTTGCGCAATGTGCCGGGTATAACGATCGCAGCGGGCGAAGGCGGTGCAATTGGTGACAATATTAATTTGCGCGGATTTTCTGCACGTACCGACGTTTTCATGGATGGCTTTCGTGATCGAGGCCAATATACACGTGACACTTTCTCTATCGAGGCGGTTGAAGTTTTAAAGGGACCATCATCGATGTTGTTTGGTCGCGGCTCTACTGGCGGCGTGATTAATCAGGTGAGCAAGAAACCTTCTCTCAAAGAATTCAGCGAAGTCAACGTCAGCGTAGGTAGTAATGACTATTACCGCGGCACTCTGGACTTGAATCGCCCTCTTTCCGCTACTGCAGCGGCGCGGGTTGAAGTCTTTGTGCAAGATACCAAATCGACCCGGGACGTGGTGCGCAATCAAGACAGCGGAGTAGCGCCATCGCTGCGTCTAGGCATAGGTACGCCAACTGAAATTACACTGTCAGGCCTATTTCAACGAAACCATGATTTGCCTGATTACGGTTTCCCATTTGTGACCACGAGCGGTGCCGGCACTGTGCGTAAGCCAGTCGATGCACCGGCAAATCGCTATTATGGTTACACCGACGATCATTTTGACCAATCTGTCGATGTCGTCAGTGCCAGCCTGCGGCATAAAATCAGCGCAGAGTTAACTGTGCGCAATCAAACGCAATACAGCCGCTATGACATTTCCGCGTCGCCCTCACCGCTTGGTACTGTTACGCGTGTGGGCGATGGTGTGCCAAGCTTAACGGACAATCTGGCGATATTGAATGCGCCGCGCCAGGATCGTGATCGCAATTTGCATGACACAACGCTGTTTAACCAGACCGATCTGATCGCAAAAATTCAGACTGGGGCTATCGCCCATACACTTACCACTGGCTTGGAAGTTGGTCGTGACAGTTACCGGGAAGATCGCTATGTTTGGAACACGACAGCGGCTCAGGCAGCGATCAATCTGGGCAATCCAAATAACGGAACACGTCAAGGGTCACGTAGCTTGAGCCGCACTGTCGAAACTAGTGCCGACACTATCGCCGTTTATATCAATGATGAAATCGATTTGAACAAGCAATGGAAATTGGTCGGCGGCCTGCGCTGGGATCGCTTTAAGGTAGCATCAAGCTTGAATAAATTGACACTGCCAACAGGCTACCCGGTCGATACAACAATTGCCTCAGCACCCAAGACCGACACTATGCTCAATCCCCGCGCCGGCGTGATTTATCAACCAAATGAAATGCGGTCTTACTACCTGTCGTATGGCACTTCATCAAATCCTTCTGCTGAAGCTGTCACACAAACTGCCAGCACGGCCGGTCTTGATCCAGAGAAAAATCGCTCTATCGAAGCTGGTACCAAGCTCGATTTCATGGATGGTGCCGTATCGTTTAATAGCGCCGTGTTTCACGTTGAAAAAACCAATGCCCGCACGACAAATGCGCTGACCGGCATCGTCACTTTGGATGGCGATGTGCGGGTGCAAGGCTTAGAGCTAGGTGTGGTTGGGCGCATCACACCGGCCTGGCAAATCTTGGCTGGTTATACTTTACTCGAAGGTAAAGTATTGAAATCCAAGGATAGAAGTGGCGCTGGTACAGCCGCCAGCCCGTATGTCTACGCTGAAGGTAAAACCTTGCAAAACACACCGCGTCACAGCGCTTCTGTCTGGAGTACGTATAGTTTCTCAGGTGAATGGGAAGCAGGTGGCGGTTTGGTCTACTCTTCCCTGCGCAATGTCAACAATTTTGAAGACGCCGTGGTGGATGGTTACACACGTTTTGATGCAACGCTGGCCTACAAACAGAAGGGCTATGATGTGCGTTTAAATCTGCAAAATCTCGGCGATAAAAAGTATTTTGAAACCGCATCCGGTGGGCGCGCTACGCCAGTTAAAGGGCGTTCAGCGATCATCACTATCGCTTATCGTTTTTAAGACATTTATTGTTGAGATTTTTTTTGAGATTTTTTTGAAAGCTCATTATGCTGCTTAATATTCCTGATGTACTAAGCCGTGAACAAGTGCAATACTGCCGCGCTAAATTAGATGTAGCAGATTGGGTCGATGGTCGTGTGAGCGCAGGTTATCAAGGTAGTCTCGTCAAAGAAAATAGACAGCTACCAGAAAATTCTGCAGTGGCGCGTGAATTGGGCGATATCGTTCTCGCGGCAATCGAATGTAACCCGTTATTTATCAGTGCGAGCTTGCCGTCGAAAGTGTATCCCCCCATGTTTAATCGCTATACGGGTGGTCAGCACTTTGGTAATCACGTTGATAATGCGATACGTCTATTGCCTGGCAGTGGGGACAAAATTCGCACCGACGTCTCAGCCACTTTATTCCTTGCAGATCCGGATGAATATGATGGCGGCGAATTGCTAATTGAAGATACGTATGGCGTGCAATCAATCAAACTACCGGCCGGCCATATGGTCATTTACCCTTCGACCAGTCTGCACCGCGTGAATCCAGTCACGCGCGGTGCCAGGCTGGCCGCATTTTTCTGGCTACAAAGCCTGGTGCGCGAGGATGCTCAACGTTCGATCTTGTTTGATATGGATACGGCAATCCAAAAACTCAATCAAACTTCAGGCGATGCAAAGGCGATTTTGCACCTGACCGGTTGCTATCACAACTTATTGCGGATGTGGAGTAATCCGTAAATTAATGATGAATACAAAAATGAATACGAATCAAACACAGAAGCAAATTACCGCTCTCAATATGCCACAGCCACAACTTAAAGTTATGCAAGTAGCGCCGATTGCAAGCAATGCTAAGACAGCAGCGCGGCGTAACACCTTTCTCAAATGGTTACGCAAGACCCATAGCTGGATCGGTCTTTGGGGTGCGGTGCTGGGCTTGTTGTTTGGTGTCACCGGGTTTTTATTGAATCACCGCAGTATCTTAAAAATACCCGCAGCACAAACGCAAGAAACGACTGTGCAGTTACCCTTGCCAAACCCAATTCCAGACGATGCCAAGGCGATGGCGATCTGGCTGCAAGACGAATTAGCCTCTGATCGTGAAGCTAGCAGAGTAAAAAGCGATGCAAGCCGCACTGTCGCATGGGGCGACAAAACAGTAAAACAGCCAGCCCATTGGTCTGTCAATTTCACGTCACCCAGTCTCAACTTACAGGCAGACTACTGGGTAGGCAATACTTTTGTTACGCTCAAACGCAGCGAGAATAATGTCTTTGCCACTTTGAATAACCTGCACAAGGGAAGCGGTTTGGGTATGGGTTGGATTTTGTTGGTCGATACGCTGGCTGGCAGCATCATTTTTCTGTCATTGACCGGCGTTATACTCTGGTCGCAACTCAATCGCCGCCGCCTGATTGGTGCGACGATAGTCACTACGTCATTGATGATGACTGCGATTTTATCGTTGCAGGCGATGTAGGCGTTTTTTTAATACAAGAAATTCGCTGTCTATGCGAGATCCTGAAGGCTTAATTACCGACACCGAGGCTGTTGCATGAGCACGAAGCGCTTTTGTAGCACTACTTAGCTTGCCACTGCCGACTCAAATTCGCACACACTAATTCTATTGACTTACGTTAGGAAAAATTACCTGTTAAATTAAGTATTCAACATTGAGATTTTCATAGCCTTTAATTTAAGCAAGTCGTGAAAGCCATAGCCAGCAAGGGTTTGGAGACCATTGATACTAGTTATCCACATGCTTCTCAACAAAATATGTGGACAATTTTTCATGCCATATAGCAATAGTATCGTACCTTAAGAGCTAACTCTGTAATTCGATTCCTGTACGCTCGCTGCATAAATAGTGCATTCATTCCCCTCTATTCAGCAACTCCTGCGCAAAGTGCTTCAGTTCTTCATCTAAGTTTGCGCGACTACGAAAATTCCGATTGGCCTTGCCATACCAATATTCGGCGTCTTCTAAGTCACCTTCTTGGATGTGCAAAATTCCGTGTAGCTAAGCAGCTACTTCAGTGCCAATGAGGCCACTGCCCTGCTGCGTGCTACCTTGGCAGGTGGTGGTATGGCGCTGCAACCCGCCTATTTGGCCAACCCGCACTTGCTTGATGGCAGTTTGCAAGCGCTGCTGCCCGACTGGACGCTGCCCGCCATGGCGATCTACGCCCTGTATCCTACACGTAAGCATTTGTCGCCGGCAGTGAGAGCATTTTTAGAATTTTTGGCGGAACGATTTGCGACTCTGCCTTGGTAGAGCTGAACTCTGTACTCGACACTTTTCAAATTTACTCCGCCAGCAACTCAGCAACAAATTCCATCCCTTCCACCCGCTCACTCACGACTTTAAGGATGACGATAATAGGGACGCCTAACAACATTCCCCAGACACCCCACAACCAGCCCCAAAACAAGAGACTGACAAAGACAGCGGCGGGATTCATCTTGGCGATTCTGCCTGTCATCCAGGTGGTCACTACGGTACCGACCAAGGTTGCGATTCCCATAGAAATGCCAGCGGTTAATAAGACCATATTCAGTGATTCAAACTGCATGAAAGCCACCAGGCACAAGGCACCGGTAATTAGCAATGAACCAAAATACGGCATGATATGAAGAAAACCGGCGGCTACCGCCCATGCACCGGCGTTCTCTAAGCCTATTGCTCGAAGAGCCAGCCATAGCGACAAACCAAGCAGAACATTGGTCACCAATAGCATAAACATATAGCTTTGAATTGAAGTGTTTATTTCGTCGAGAATGTGGACAGTTATTTTTTTCTGGCGCAATGAAGGGCCTGTCAACTTCACCAATTTTCGTTTAAATGTATTGCCAGCCAATAGCAGAAAAAACACCAGAAAAATCACCATCGTCGCCTGTCCTAAAAAGCCCAGCACGCCCATAGATCCGGCCCATACCCAATCGATCACCTTAAAACTCGGTGAATCAGGTGTTACTGCTTTTTTTACCGGGTGCACCGAGGGTAGCGGTAGATTCGAACTGGTCGCCTGGACAATTTCGGTTGCAGCGGCCTGCATCTGCTGAATCGTGGTTGGCTGGCCATCTTTTTTCTCACTTAACAGGCGCGACAATTTATGTGTCGCCGCTGGCATTTCTTCCATGATCGAAAGAAACTCGCCTTGCAAAGTGAAGCACATCGCACCGACACCAAAAAAAATCATTAAAGTCACCAGGGTCGCACCGAAAGCACGGGAAATTTTTATTCGTTCAAGCCAAACCACCAACGGGTTGAGCGTATAGGCAGCAAAAATTCCGAAGGTAAGCGGAATGAGAAATTTTTGTGCCCACTGCAATGAAAATACCAGCGTTGCGGTCGCAATAATAACCAATGCGACACCTCTTGCATTAACGTGCAAAGGAAATTGTGAAGAACTGCTTAGTGGCAATGGCGATGGCGCCGAAGATGGCGTTGCCACCCCATTCAGCGCTGCTTCATGCTCGCCCTGTGAGTCATCAAGTTTGACGATCGCAGGATTCACGTCGGGATTTTCTTTTGATTTCATTAGTTGTACTGAGTTTTCGAATTGCATATAAGTACCAATGAGATCGGCATATTGAATGAATACTATTTACGGCTTACTTTTAAGCGTGTAAAAAGCAGAACCCAGCTGAGCACGTTGCGATCAACTTGGTTCTGCTGAGAGCATTTAGAAAATGCCTTTACAACGATGAAGATTTAAATTTACTGTTTCAAACGCATATCGTTTTTGACATTGACAACGCCTTTGACTGAACGCGTGATCGTCACAGCTTTATCAATGCTGGCATTGGATGAGACAAAACCGCTCAACTGTACAACACCTTTAAAAGTCTCGACATTAATCTCTGACGATTTGAGTGTTGGCTCATTAAAAATTTCTGCTTTTACTTTGGTTGTGATCACAGTGTCATCAACATACTCACCAGTGCCTTCGTGTTTAGCAGTTGAAGCACAACCTGCGATAACAACTAAAGAAGCGGCGAATAAAAGTGTAGCGATACGATTTGATAGTTTCATGATAAATCCTTGAAGAAAGTGAACTGGCGTCGGAGAATTCCGATAGCACTGTTTTACGCGCTTGCGCCCTACTCTTCTGTACGGTATCGAACATAGAAATAAAAAATTCCGGCTTACATAAAATTGCCCTAAACTCGATGCACTTGCCTGTTCGTTATATGTCCTGCGCTAACGGTGCGCCTAATGATGAAAATTTTTCTTAGGCCCCAATAATCTCAATGCTCTCGTCAAACAATCCTTATCCAATTATTTTTCCGCTCAAAATTTTTTTGAGCGTTGGTGTGGCAGCGTACATACCTGTTCGATTTTTTCGTCTATCGTTTAATCCAGAAATAGCAAAGAAATAAATTTACCAGGAAAAAGAAGCATGAAATCAATCACCGTCATCAGTACCATCGCCATGTTGATCGTCACTTTAAGTAGTGGATGTGCGAGTAGTGATCCGTATCAAACATCGCGTTCGTATTCAACGCCGTATTCAAACGCAGCAGAACCAAAGAATAGTGACTTGGGCATTATTGAATCGATATATTTAATACGACCTGACAATAAAAATAGCAAAGTTAGCGACCTTGCTGGGTCCGTGGTTGATGGAAATAGCAGTGCGAAAAATAAATTTTCCAACTCGTCAGATTTATACGAAATTCAAGTTCGAATGAGTAACGGAGACAGCGCAACGGTTGTACAAGAACGCGTCTCTGATTTGCGGGTTGGAAACCGTGTCCGCATAGTGGATAAACGGGTCTATCTTTATTAGCAGATATTTTTGATTGGAAAATACCTCAAGGTATTCATTTGGCTCAAAACTCGAAAGAAAAATTATGAACGCAACTCAAGTAAGCGGAATCACTAAAAACATCCTGGGAAAATTTCAAGAAAAAACTGGGAAATTTTTAAGAAATATGGAACAGCAAATGACAGGTTTGCAAAGACAACGCAAGGCAAAAGCAGAGACAGAACTGGGCAATGCGCGTGAACTCATCAGGAACGCACTCAAACAAATGTATAAATCAAAAAAAGCGATGAATTTTTATCGCGCGACAGCTTAATAATTGTAATCGAGATGAATTTTTAAATGTCTTTCAAGAAGTAAAAAATACCTACCGGTAAAAATTGCTATGCCATCCGGCCTGGCAAAATGGAGCGACACGATCAAAAAACAAATGCTCGCTAGCTAGTTCAAAAGGAAATCATCATGCTCTATACCATCGCTGTCGTTCTCATCATTTTATGGCTGCTAGGCCTAGTCACGTCGTTCACCTTGGGCGGATTCATACACATTCTACTTATCGTCGCCATTGTCGTGGTATTGCTCCGGGTGATTAGCGGACGAAGGCCGTTTTAAATTACCTGCACTGTTGCGCGGATACTAGCGCCCCGGATTTGCATTTTATCAACACAGGGAACCAATTTTTTCCCGCTTAAGGAGCATAATCATGTCAACCAGAGACACCTATATTGAAAAAATTAGGCTTCAGCTTGATGAGCTAACTGTCACATTAAATGAGCTCGAAATAGAAGCGAAGCAGGTAAAAAATGAAGTTCGCGCGAAGTTTCTATTAGAAATGGCAAAGCTGCGCGAGCAATCTTTGTTGGCTGTCGATAAACTCGATGAACTCAAAGCAGATGGTGAAGAATCGTGGAAAAGTCTGGTGGCGGAGACTGAAAAAATACAAGGTGCGTTTGTTAAATCTTTTCACTATTTCAAGTCGCAGATTTAAGACAGACACAATGATCTCCTGCTGCTTTTAGCTAGAGATTTTTACCTTAACTTCACTCAGGAAACATCGCATGGGCACCATTTTATTTATCATTTTAATTCTCGCTCTCGTTGGCGTATTTCCAACATGGCCACATAGCCGCAATTGGGGTTATGGGCCAAGTGGTTTCACTGGTCTTATCGTCATCGTTCTTATCGTATTATTATTGACTGGCAGAATATAGTTTGACTTGGGCTAAACAATAATTTGGTCCAGGAATTTACTCATGATGATGAACTTGACTCACTATCGAAGAGATAGACAAATACCTCTTTTCTATAAGGAATACTGATGAAACCAATTACACAATATTTACCACAATTAGCGGGCAGCTTTTTTTTAATTGCGATAACAATGAGTACCGTTATCGCGCAAGGACTTCCGGCTAAAAGTCACCAGGAAACGGACGATCCGGCGCGGTGGTATCAAGAAGATCTGACGCCTCAAGCACGCTTTCAGACCTCGAAAAAAGAAGCCGAGGCTGCATACAAAGAAGCTGTCGTTGAATGCAAAAAATTAGCGCCTGCCAATCGCGGCAACTGTCTCTCTGATGCCCGGAATCAATTGGTTCACGATTTAGAGAGTGCTAAGAAAAAGACCTTGATAGCAATACCGAAATGACCTCACGTGGCGTGCTGCACATTTCGCACAAGAATCGCATCGTGCGCACAGTCTACCGCTTCAGACCAGGCTTTGAACTCTCGCGAAAAGTTAAAGACCTACCAGGAAAATGCTTAGTCTTGGCGCATTTTTCGCTGAATGTCTCGCAAGACGATCGACGACAGAAAATCTTCACGGGTGCCACTTCGCCCATGCACCCCAATCACATGTTTGACTGACAGCTGATACTGAGCAATCAAGCTTTCCAGTTCGGCACTGCCATCAAACACGGGGGGTACCGGGCAAATTTCCAGCAGATAAAACTGAAGGGCTTTTTTTATTCCAATAAATAGAATCCTTATGTGGCCTACCGAACTGATGGAGCATACAAAACAATTTATATTCGTCATGTCACTCTTTAGCAAATCGTTTGCTCACAAATGTCTTTGCTGTCATTTTATAAAAATAAACAAATCCTTTTTGGAGAAAACAATGAACCATCTTTTAAAAACGGCCCTGGCGGCCACCACACTGACTCTTTCTGCACAAGCGATGGCGCAGATTACGTTTTATGAACATGACGGCTGGCGCGGTCGTACTTTTTCTGCAAACTCCGAAGTGCGTGATTTTTCCCGCGTTGGTTTCAATGATCGTGCTTCATCTGTCGTGGTAGATCGTGGCCAATGGGAAGTCTGCGAGGACGCAAGATTTGGCGGCAATTGCATGGTGTTGCGTCGCGGTAGTTATGCGTCTTTAAGTGCCATGGGCATGAACGACCGAATTTCTTCAGTACGCCCGATTAATCGACGCGATCGCTATGACAACGAAGCACCGGCGCCGTTGCCTGAACCTACGTATGAATATCGTCGTCGTCCAAACGAAACGGTCTACCAGGCACCGGTGACCTCGGTACGGGCTGTCTATGGACAAGCCGAACAGAAATGCTGGACCGAACGTCAGCAAGTTAATGAGCCTAGCCGTAACAACAACGTTGGTGGAGCCGTAGTTGGCGCCATTCTCGGTGGTGTACTGGGACACCAGATCGGTGGCGGGCGCGGGCGCGATCTGGCGACAGCAGGCGGCGCTGTAGCTGGTGCTGCCATTGGATCAAATGCAGGTAATAATTCGGGCGGTGGAAACTATTCGCGTGATGTACGCCGGTGCGAAAGTGTGCCAGACCAGACCCCCGATTCATGGGACGTGACCTACAATTATCGTGGCACTGAACATCGGATACAAATGAGTTCCCCCCCTGGTTCAAGCATTGCAGTTAACCGCAATGGCGATCCACGTCAATAAAACTCAAGCCCTAATATCGCAAATGAAGTTGGGCAAATAAGAAAGGCCGTTTGTAGTCGGATTCAAGGCAAGCGGCTTTAATTTATCTTTGAAAATGATGAGTAACGCGATTAGACACAAAGAGAAAGTCTACATACAAAAAGCCCGCATCAAAGCGGGCTTTTGTACTGTAGCTACCACTTAACTTGCCAGGCTCGCGTTCTTTCTACACTCAATGCAGAAAAACACGGGCAGGTGCCCATCTCGTCCAAGATAAATGAAGTCAACGCATCGCCGTCACCACAAGTCAAACACCAGTAACAAACCGATCACTGCCAGCCCTCCACATGGCCCATAGCCCCAATCGAGGCTATATGGCCAACGCGGAATACTGGCAGTCAATAAGAGAACAAAAATCACAAATTGAAGTATGACTAGGCTCATCATGCGGTTTTGTTCAAATTACCGTGCGCTTGAACTTGCGGAGGCTGGCGGTACCACGATTACCGTTGTTCCTTCACCAGGTTTTCCATCCTTACCCTTACTGCCGTCAACTCCCGGCATGCCTTCATTGCCCTGAACCCCATCGTTACCTTGGTTACCCTGGTTTCCTTTATTGCCTTGGCTACCCTGAATGCCATCGTTGCCTTGATTGCCTTGATTACCCTGGGTACCTGAGGCGCCTTGCGCTCCGGTTGCACCCTGCGGGCCAGCTGGTCCAGGAATGGCAATAGGCTCGGCCGGCGGTGTGATGACGATAGGTCGGTTATCGCATGCACCAAGAGTTAAGGCGGAAAGTAAAGAAAAATAAGGAAGAAAGTTTTTCATATGAATCCCTGAGAGAATATAAAGTGAAGCCGATGGCCAATTTGCATCTGCATGTCAACCGATGCTGCTGTATTTATCGCATGCGGTAATGCCCAAGATAGCACTCTGAAATGCACACGTCAGTGCGCTGCCACACACATCATAAAAAATCAAATTCGATCATGGATTAGCCCATTTAAATAACTGAATCGCCATGTGTGTTAGCGCACAGAGCAGTAAATAAAATCAGCTTATATTTATACCCAGAAGTGCAGCCTTTACAACTGGCTGACATTCGAAAAATTAATTGTATTGACAAGTACGCGATCTAAGTTTGAATCGCGAATACATTTGGTACTTAAGGGGCTTGAAATGCATCTAACATCGACACACTTATTGACCACTCAAGCAAGTAAATTAACGCCAGTTTCAAGCGAATTGTCGATGTTATCTTCGTTGCTTCCAGAAAAATTTCTTCCGGTATTGCCAAATGTCACAGGATGGCGTTTGCGCGGAAATTTGCTATCGAATTTAAGCGATGTATGTAGCTTGCTCAACATTACAGATCCTGTCAATTCAGCTTGCAAAGAGATTCTTTTTCAGCATATGCACTATAAGGCTGGCAAGAGAATTTATATGGTTGGACAACAATTCGATACCTTATTTTTGGTGAATTCAGGTTTCTTAAAAACTGTCGTTATCGATGAATGCGGCAATGAACTAGTCTTGGGTTTTCCGATGAAAGGCGATTTGCTCGGGACGAATGCGATCCATTCAAAACAGCATGTGACCGAAGTGGTTGCCTTATCCGATTGTGATCTTATTTTAATTCCATTTAAGACCTTCTTTAATTTGGGACGCGCCTACCTTGAGTTTGAGCACGCCATGCTTAAAGTCATGAGTCGTGAGTTGGTACGTGAACAAATGACTATTTGCATGTTGAGCGCTCTGGGTGCCGAGGCTAAAGTCGCTCGTTTTCTGGTTTCTCTAGGAAAGCGCTTTAGTGAACTTGGGTATTCCGGAAAAGTGTATAACCTGCGTATGACGCGCCTTGAGATTGCCAATTATCTAGGTCTGGCGATCGAAACCGTCAGCCGTACTTTGTCGGCCTTTCATGAGCTGGGTCTGATTGTCGTGTATCAGCGCCAGATTCGCATCGTTGATGCAGAATCTCTGGCAAGCTTGCGCAGGCTTCCATTGGCAAAAAAAATCGTCAACGCCACGCCATTTTGTACGGTCAAAGCAAAAACAAAAAAAATTGATACCAACCCCAATTTGCCCATTTCTCCAATCAAGAAAATTACCGCTAAAAGAGTATTGGTCAATTGAAGCATTTTTACTTTGGGCTGAACATACCCTAAGGCATTTAGCGATTTGAAAATCATGTCTTCACTTAAAAATACCAAAGCTTATTTGATGCGTTTGTTCAAGTCGCCCTCTAAGTCGTCACTTTCCAATTTTCTCGTGAGTCTGTTGGTCGGGGCTAGTTTTTCCATTTCTGGATGCGCGTCCTTACCAGCGGTGCTTGAACTCAATAGTAGGCTCGTGGCGCTTGATCACCCTACCGTCACCAATGCACAAGGAACCCTCAGTACAAAAAATTCGCGCAACTTACTTATTACCCGATGGAAAAATTCACATACGGATCTGATGTCCATGGCAGCGTTGGAAGAAGCCGCCACTGGCAGACCTTTAATCGCCGGGAATAAGGTCACGCTTTTGTATGATGGCCCGCAAACCATGGCGGCCATGATGGCAGCCATTGAGGCGGCGCAAGATCATATTAATCTGGAAACCTATATTTTCGACCAAGATGACATCGGCATTCGTTTTGCCGAGATGCTCATTGCACGCCAGCGTGCCGGAGTGCAAGTCAACATCATTTACGATAGCGTCGGTACGATAGGCACTCCGCAGATTTTTTTTGACAATATGCGTGAGGCAGGCATTCGCTTGTTACCGTTCAATCCTGTTAACCCCATGCGGCTAGTTGGCCCGTGGGCGCCGAATAACCGCGATCATCGAAAAATTCTGGTGGTCGATGGTAGCATCGCTTTTACAGGAGGCGTGAATATCAGCGGTACCTATGCCAACAGCTCTTTATTTCGATCGAAAGAGCGGCGCAATACCAAGGTGGGCTGGCGTGACACCCATATTAAAATCGAGGGGCCAGCGGTCGCGGCCTTGCAATGGATATTTCTCAATAACTGGATGCGGGAAAAATCTCCAGATCTGCTTGACAGCAATTTTTTTCCGCCATTAAAAAACGTTGGCGACAAATTGGTACGCGTGCTAGCCAGTGAACCTGGCGGCGGCAACGATATCTATAAGGCCTACGTACTGGCGATACAAGAAGCAAAAAAAACTATTCATATTACCTCCGCCTATTTTGTTCCAGATGCTTCTATTCTGCAGGCGCTAAGTGATGCTGCACAACGCGGCGTCGAAGTAGCGATCATCCTTCCTAGTGTCAGCGACAACGGCCTGGTTTTTCATGCGAGCCAATCGTTTTATGCTGAGATGATGAAGAAGGGAATTAAGATTTACCAACTACAAATAGCCGTGTTACATGCCAAGACAGCGGTGATCGACCAAGTGTGGGCGACAGTAGGTTCAACCAATATCGATACGCGCAGTTTTTTGCATAACAATGAAATCAATGTGGTCGTATTTGGCGCTGAATTTGGTTTGGCAATGGAAAACGCATTCACCGAGGATTTGCGCTATTCGGTCGAAATAACTTCTGAACAATGGGAGCGTCGTCCACTACAAAATAAATTAAAGGAATGGTTTGCACGCCGCCTTGAATATTGGCTTTGAAAAAATATGAAACTTAGTTTTCTCATCTTTATCACGGCCCTGAGCCTGCACTTATCTGCGCATGCTCAGACGACGGTGATGGGACAAATGACTTACTTGCGCAATAAATTTGTCGCATTGAAAGAACCGCTTGAGAAAAATCAATTTAAACGTCCTCTGGTACTTGAATCGCAAGACACATCCAGAAAATTAACAGGCGATATTTACGCTGTGGTGGATTATCCTTTGAAAAAAGTCAGTGTCGAGCTCAATAATCCCGATCACTGGTGCGATGTGTTGCTGTTGCATTTCAACACCAAATATTGTCGCGCGAAGCCTGC
>JANYFV010000090.1 GCA_025359635.1 Undibacterium sp.
CCTAATGCGGCGATTTCGCTACGGAAAAATGAGGTATTGGCGTGTAATTTATCGCGCAACTCGGTCGAGGATGACAGCCGTTTCAAGACCGATAAAGAAGCGCCGGCGATAGACGGAGCCAAGGTATTCGAGAATAAGTAAGGGCGGGATTTTTGTCGCAAAGTGTCGATGACTTCTTTGCGTGCAGAGGTAAAGCCTCCCATCGCGCCGCCTAAAGCCTTGCCTAAGGTGCCGGTGATGATGTCGATCCGGCCCATCACATTGTGGTGTTCGTGCGTGCCGCGACCGGTCGCGCCCATGAAGCCGGATGCATGGCATTCGTCGATCATGACCAGCGCATCATATTTGTCAGCCAGGTCGCAAATTTCATTGAGCTTGGCAATCGTGCCATCCATAGAGAACACGCCGTCTGTGACGATAATGCGATGGCGTTTGTCTTTTGCAGCCTGGAGTTGCACTTCCAGATCTGCCATGTCGTTGTTTGCATAACGAAAGCGTGCCGCTTTGCAAAGGCGGATACCGTCGATAATCGAGGCATGGTTCAAGGCATCGGAAATGATGGCGTCTTGCTCGTCAAACAGTGGCTCAAAGACACCACCGTTAGCATCAAAAGCCGCTGCGTACAAAATCGTATCTTCCATGCCCAGAAAGCTGGAGATGGCGCTTTCGAGTTCCTTGTGTACGGTTTGTGTACCGCAAATAAAACGCACTGAGGAGAGACCATAGCCGAATTTTTCGGTGGCAGCGATAGAGGCTTGTACCGTTGCTTCATCGCCAGATAAGCCCAGATAGTTATTTGCGCACAGGTTGATCAACTTGCGACCATCGTCACAGGTAACTTCAGAACCTTGGCGCGAAGCGATCACGCGCTCCGGTTTATATAGACCTTGCTCGCGCAAAGTGTCGAGTTTTCCAGACAATTCAGTGAAAAATTGATTTTTTTGGTTTGCTGCGCTCATTCTCGTCTCCGGATCTACTTTTAATGGTGTCGTATTGATGTCAATGAACTCATTCATCTTTGCTTCTGTTAGGATGAATAAATTCGTGATTAAAATAAATAATTTATTGAATAATTCGATATATCGAACTACTTTTCGATATAGTGGATATTATCCATTCTTTTCGAAATATGCAATCACTACCAAAAAATACTTATGAAAAAAGCCATTATTCTTAATCCTCCGGCACCGCCAGAAGTTGGCGCTACCTTGCAACGCATGCGCCTGGAGCGTGGTTTGACACTGGAAGATCTGTCACGTACAGCCGGTGTTTCTAAATCGATGTTGTCACAAATAGAAAGAGAAAAAGCCAATCCCACCATTGCCGTTGCCTGGCGCCTGGCGAATGCTTTGGGTGTATCGATTGCTGAGTTACTTTCATCTGAGACGCCTAAAATTGACACAATTCGTATGCTAGAGCCGCATGAGACACCGACCTTGCCAGGCGAACATGCAGGTTATGTACTGAAAATATTAGGGCCGATGGAATTGGCTGGGCGCTTTGAATGGTATGAATTAAGCCTTGCGCCAGGTGGTGCCTTGGTTTCGAATTCACATGACCCTGGCGCGACCGAACATCTGACCTTGCTACAAGGCAGTGTAGAAGTCGAAGTTGATGGAATCAAGAAAAAACTCAAAATAGGCGGCACCGCACGTTATGAGGCAGATAAGAATCACGCCATACGAAATATGGGAAAAACCGAAGCCAAAGCCTTAATGGTGGTGATTCATCGGTAAAAAGCATTTTTCATCAAATAAAGTTCTTTGTAAATGGGGTAAATTCCCGGCTGAGGCTTAATTTATCTGTGCGGGAAGTTATAATGTGGGAAATCCAAATTCCAACTTATCTTCCACTAAACTATGCAATACGTATCAACTCGCGGACACGCCACTGAGCAAAATTTTTCCGAAATTCTTTTAGGTGGTCTGGCTCCTGATGGAGGTTTGTATTTACCGCAACATTATCCTCAAGTAACGCAAGATGAATTGAACGCCTGGCGCTCATTGTCATATGCAGAACTAGCCTTGGAAGTACTAAAAAAGTTTGCCACCGATATTCCAGAAGCTGATCTCAAAGCGATAGTCGAAAAAACTTATACGGCAGATGTATATCGCAACGTTCGTCACGAACAACATGCTGCCGACATCACACCTTTACGCATTTTGACTGAGGCGAACGGTCAGAAGCTTATTCTGCAAGCCTTGTCGAATGGCCCGACCTTGGCTTTTAAAGACATGGCGATGCAGTTGTTAGGCAATTTGTTCGAATATACGCTGGCAAAAAAAAATGCTGAGCTAAATATTTTTGGTGCCACGTCTGGCGACACAGGTAGCGCGGCGGAATATGCCATGCGCGGCAAAAAAGGCATACGCGTATTTATGCTCTCGCCGCATAAAAAAATGAGTGCCTTCCAAAC
>JANYFV010000106.1 GCA_025359635.1 Undibacterium sp.
ATGGATGCCACCGGCAAGCTTGATTACTCCCCGAAAAATAGTGCCGATCTTGTACTTACTTTTCGCAATGTACATAATTGGGTGTCTAACGGTGATGCTATGACAAAGAGCGTGTTTCAAAGTGCTTATGACGTGCTTAAAACAGGTGGTGTATTTGGTGTCGTAGAACATCGTTTGCCAGCGGCAAAAACACAAGACGAAAAAGCCAGTTCAGGGTATATGCACGAAGCCTTCGTTATAAAAATTGCTGAGAGTGTGGGATTTAAGTTGCTCGCCAAATCAGAAATCAATGCCAACCCTAAAGACGATGCGGATCATGAGGGTGGCGTGTGGGCCTTACCTCCCGTGCTTGCCAATAAAGACAAAGATAAAGCCAAATATCAAGCGATTGGTGAAAGTGATAGGATGACTTTGAAGTTTGTAAAGCCGTAATTTTTTTTCTACCATCGCCAGATAATAATGGGCGATACGTGGTGATGCATTAATTTGTACCGGAGTGTGCCATGATTCGCCCCTTATTTTTCTTGCTATTTCTGTTTTCTGCAAGTGCTTCAATCTACGCTGCTGAACGTTACAAAATTGATTCGGAACACACGTATAGCAGTTTTGAATATAGGCATTGGGGCTTATCGTTACAGCGCGGCCGATTTGATAAGAACATTGGTTTTATTGAATTAAATATTCCAGAAAAAACTGGCGTTATTAATATTGAAATCGACGCAAGTTCAGTTAGTACAGGCAATGATCTTTTCAATAATGTGATGCGATCAGATAGTTTTTTTGATGCGCAGCAATACCCAAAAATAATTTTTAATTCGACTAAGTTTGTCTTCGATGAAGAAAAATTGGCTCAGATAGAGGGCATGCTCACGATTAAAGACACTACTCGCCCGGTTACGGTAGAAGTAACCCAGTTCGGCTGTCGTTTTATGCTTCTGTATTTGAAGCAAGCATGTGGCGCTAATGGGCAGACAAAAATTTTGCGTAGTGATTACAAAGTTGGGCGGTACGTGCCTTTTGTGAGCGATGAAATTACTTTGTACTTTAGTGTGGAAGCCATCAAAGAATAAGTGCCTATATGGCTGTTTTTGCTCTGCTGCTCAGCCGAAAATAATACTGAGCCCTATCAGAGTAAATCATTTGCGCAAGTTTTATATGCTGGAAAAGACTTTTAATAATTGCAGGTCTTGTGTGCCAATCGCCTCAAAAGCGTATGAGCCAGCAGCAATAGTCGCGAACTCGGCAGTGTTTAAGCGCAGCTCTTTTCCATCGATACTGGTTTTGCATGCGCCGGATATGACGTAGAGCGTGAAATTGTGACCCGCTTTAATGGCAAATTGCTGACCCAATTCATAGGCGTTGGCATAAAATTTAAAATTTTCTGCCGGTGTATTTACGGCCCGAATGGCTTCTTCAGAAATGGTTGAAGTGTATTTTTCCGACCAGTTTTGTTTGAGATTGATTGTCATGATGACTCCTGTAAAGTAAGACTATTGTAATGCGGTGACTCGCAAGCAGAACTATGAAAAAACGAACATGCTTAGCTGTTGTTGCCATTGTGAGTTTTTCGCGAAAGTGCGAAAGATGCGCGAGTATACGAGAAAACACGAGAAAATTTGCAAAAGCCGCAAGATTTTATGATCACCTTGTCAAAATTGCTTTGGAAATTGAATTTTATACTAAGCACGGATGATTCAAGTTTACATCAGTAAGTGTCATCGAGAATGAAATTGTAAATTAATAATCTAGACCATAAAGGAGAATGTCACCATGATTCAAGGAAGTTGTTTTAGCCTGCGACATGTGAGAAAAAGTGAAATTTCACAACTGGTTTCTTTGATCAATCACCCTGATGCAAAAGGTGATTTTTTGCCTCTGGAGTTGATGTTGCAAGGTGTCGCTGAAAAGCGTATGGAAGAAGAGTCTCAATCCAAGGAGACCTGTGAAACCTTTTTGATCATAGATGAGAGTGAATCAATTATTGGCCGAGTATTTCATTTTAAAACTATCCCTTATTTTAATGGCAGAGAGATTGGATATGGGATGTTCAATCAAGAGTCGCGTGGCAAAGGCATCATGAGCGAGGCGGTACAATTGCTGACTGATTATTTGTTTAATACCTTGCTAATTAACCGCCTTGCAATCCATATGCATGTAGATAATATTGCCTCAGAAAAAGTAGCAATTTCTTGCGGTTTTACAAAAGAAGGTATCGCGCGCGGCGCTTCGTTTAGTCGCGGTAAGCATATTGATATTGCGATGTATGCTTTGTTGCGTGACGAATGGACGACACGCTAGTTAGTTCCAGTACATATTTTTAGCGCGGGTAACAAGCGCTCAATTTTTGTCCCGACGAATTTTTTGAATTGCGGCATTGATGCGTTGCATCTGCTCTGGAGTTATATCTTTGCTACAGACGATGTAGCTATTGAGACCAATCGGAATCCCTTTGACGTCAATTATCTGGGTATCCCGTAAATTGCTGTCTTTCTCCTTTAAATGTTGCCATTCACGTTTATCGATAAACATATACGATGCACGATTTGCAGCAACCATGCGCGCCATAATCATCGGCAATACGCTGGCGTGTTCAACTTTATTCTTACTGGTTTTGATTGTCTCATCAAGCTCAATTCCATAGGTAACAGAATCAACTAATCCGAGTGTTAACTGCGTATCTGCCAGTAGCGCAGTGAGATTGCCGTGCGCAGAAATTTGTGTGGCGCTCGACTGATTCGCCATGACTGAATAAGCTGGTGTTACATAGAATACATTACTGTAATGTGCCAGTGCTTCTCGTTCAGGGTTTTTAAACCAATCGAAGGAGCAATAATTTTTTGTATCTACCGCGAAATTATTCCAAATTCTCTTCGCAGGTTCGACTTGAAATTTTGTAGGTATTTGTGCTAGTGCGAATATCTGCTTCGTTTGCTCAAGCAGAAAGCCTTTTTCCAGACCATTTTCCAGATATTGATAGGGCGCTTTAATCCGCCAGGAGACGGTAACAAGGTTTTCTGAATGTGCATGGCAGCACATCAGGCCGAGTAGAAAAAGTCCAATAGTTTGTTGAATTAATATTTTGTGCATCAACTAAATTTTTTGAATATTGAAGCAAAAATCATAAAACTGACGGGAGCTTGATTATGCGCGTATTAGTGTATGCCCGGCAATTAATCCTTAGACGGGAAGACTAAAGGAATGGATGAGATCTGAAACCCGTCAGCAACTTTTGCGGGTGACAGACCTGTGAATATTAATTGTGCTTATTGGCGAACCGGCTTTTTTGCGCCAGTTGCCGAGCTGCCTTTGGCCTTGTAAGCGGGGCGTGTGCTGACCGTAGGGAAAGCAGGCTTCTTTATCGGGGAAGCTGGGAAAGGCATTTTTACTACAGACTTTTTCTCAACTGGAGACTCGGCAACTGGTGTCGTTTCAACTGTTGCGACGATTTCTGGTTTAACCACAACTGGTTTTGTATCTACCACTTTCGTAGCTGGTTTGATAGCCGCCTTAATTACCGGGTTTGCTTCGATAGGTTTCGATGCGGCAGTTTTTTTTACCGCAGTAGCGCTGATGGCACCAGGTTTTGCAGCGGCTGTTTTAATTTCTACCGGTGTCGTTACTGCATTAGTTTTGCTCACTGCGGGCAGCTGCTTTGCTGTGGTTTTTGACTTGGGGGCAGATTTTTTCGTAACTTTTACTTCACCTTCAGCTATTAAAGCCAATAAAGGGAGTTGTGTGTTTGGTGTAACACTTGCTACTTCAGTTTTGACGGTTGATTTTTTCTCTAACTTAGTCACTGGTGTTATTGCAATTGGCTGCGTTAATTGACGGCTGACTACCGAAGTAATCACTACATCTGATAGAGATAAGTTAGACAAAAATTCGCTACGTGTTTGAGTAGAAATATCGGCTAATTCACGACCGTAGGCGACGATTTTTTCTATATGTGGCTGGGCGTGTACAGTGCTGAACGAAAACAATTCTTGCGGCTTGCTAGCAGCAAATAATTCACGTGTAGCAGTTGTAGAGCTTTCCAGCGATTGCTTTACTGTATGCAAATTGAGCGCGATAATTTTCTCGATACTGCCGAAAGCTGTTCTGGAAAGCGCATTGATGACAGCGAGAGGATTTGTTAATGTGGTTTGGGCGACTGCCGAAATTTGTTCTGAAATCGAAGACATGAATCTCTCCTTAAAAGGTTAGTAGTTTGCAAAAGCTCAAAATAATATAAATGGCGCAATGCAGCAATTGGCATTTTAACCCCAGAA
>JANYFV010000116.1 GCA_025359635.1 Undibacterium sp.
GTGGATGCAATGCCAAGTCATGCAGATTATGTCGCCGGTACTTGTGCTTCCCGTTCATAAATCCGATACATTGGGTCACTTTAATATAATTTAATTAAGAATACCACTTAAATACCTATTGACAACCACTATGGAAAACTCTACGATGCTTCATCGCCTTCTCTGTGAAGTAAATTGAACGGGTAATTGAGCAGCTAATTGAGCAAAATAATGATGGATGGCGCAGTGATAAAACAAACCAGATACCTAATCGGCGTAGATGGCGGTGGCACGGGAACCCGGGTGATACTGGCAGCTGCCGACGGCTCCGTTTTGGGGCGTGGTAGTGCGGGTCCTTCCGGTTTAATGCACGGTGCACAACCAGCCTGGCTTGCGATTCTTGCAGCGACAAAGTCAGCGTTTTCTGCGGCGGGTTTGGCTACTCCTGACTTAAGTGAGATTGCTCTTGGTTGTGGTCTTGCTGGTGTCAATAATAAACAATGGGCAGAGGATTTTACTGCAAAAGATCCTGGTTTTGCAGGGTTGGTCTTAGAAACCGATGCGGGCACCACTTTGCTCGGTGCGCATCAGGGCAAGCCCGGAGTGGTCATTGCTCTGGGTACTGGCAGTGTCGGTGAAGTGATGTTAGCCGATGGTAGTCGGCGTGAAGTCGGTGGTTGGGGGTTTCCTTCAAGTGATGAGGCTAGCGGTGCATGGTTGGGTTTGCGTGCAATTAATCATGTCCAGCATGTATTGGATGGACGCAGCGTTGGTGATGAATTTTCAGCCGCCTTAATCGCATTTTGTGGTGGTAGTCGCGATGCAGTTTTTAATTGGTTAGCGCTCGCCAATCAAACAAAATTTGCCCAGTTGGCACCTTTAGTGGTTGAGTACGCCGCGACTGTCGCCAAGGCGAACGAAATTATGTTGGTAGCGGGTGTTGAAGTTGAAAAAATGGCGAATGCGTTGGATGCTACAGCGACATTGCCGATTGCTCTTTGTGGTGGATTGGCTGAGCCGATGCTGCTGTATTTACCGCAAAATTTAGCGAAACGTGTGACTAAACCAGAGGGCGATTCAGCTTCCGGAGCCCTGATATTGATCAAGAACCATTTTTTGAAATGTCTTTCTGAAGGTTAAAAATGCTGGCACAAATAATTGATTTTAAGCCTGATAGTGATAGTTCTACTCCTTTGTATCTGCAATTGGCGAACAAGCTCGCGAATGGAATTAGTAGCGGCTTCTGGCAACCAGATGAGGCGCTGCCGTCTGAGCGCGTGTTATCAGAGACACTTGAAATTTCTCGTGTTACTGCGCGCAAGGCGATCGACATGTTATGCGAGCGTGGCCTGCTCAATCGCAAGCATGGTTCCGGTACCTACATTACGCCAAAGCTCGAACAACCTTTGTCGCGTCTGACCAACTTTAGTGAAGAGTTGCGGCAGCGTGGCTTTGCGCCGGGATCGCAATGGCTGTCGCGAGAAACTGGTGTTGCGTCACCAGAAGAAATTTTATCTCTTGGACTTTCACCACACACAACAGTGTCGCGCTTAAAGCGTTTGCGCACTGCAGACAACGTCGTCATGGCAATCGAGAGCAGTACTGTACCGACAGAATATTTACCAAACCCCAAATTGGTGACAGATAGTTTGTATGGTTTTTTAGATGCGAATGGTGGCTCGCCAAAGCGCGCATTGCAGCATATTCGTGCAGTCAATGCAACCGCAGAACAAGCCAAACTCGCCGGCCTGAAGCAAGGTGCTGCTATGTTATTTATTACCCGTGTCGGGTATTCATCTACTGGGGTAGCCATAGAATTAACTCACTCGTATTGCCGTAGCGATTATTACGATTTTGTTGTGGAGTTGTTTCGATGAGCTTGCAAGGTAATATATTGACGCCAGACGGGTGGGTGAACGGTACTCTGGAGTTCGCTGAAAAAATTCTAGCGATCAATGGAACAGAAGTCGATCCTGCATCAAATCAAGAGCATTACATCCTGCCAGGTTTTGTCGATCTGCATGTGCATGGCGCTGGCGGCAAAGACACGATGGAGGCAGGCAACGCGATTGAAGTCATTTCTCGCATGCATGCGCAGCACGGTACTACCAGCATGTTAGCAACGACCATGACTGCGCCTCTGGCTGATCTGGAGCAAGCATTACTGGCACTTCAAGGTGTTTGCCAGCAGCGTGGATCTGGCGCTGCACGTGTACTTGGCGTGCATCTCGAAGGGCCATATATTAACCCGGGTAAGCTAGGTGCGCAGCCTGATTTTGCCCATGATGGTTCGCTGCGAGAAGTCAAAAATCTCAACGCCATCGCCCCAATTAAATTGATTACAGTTGCGCCAGAAGTAGATGGACATCTGCAGCTTGTGCGCGAATTAACTGAGTTAGGAATTCGCGTACAGCTAGGACATACGCTAGGGACTTATGAAGATGGCGTCGCCGCGCTGGAAAATGGTGCCACCAGCTTCACTCATTTGTATAACGCCATGTCACGACTAGATCATCGTGCCCCTGGCATGGTCGGTGCGGCATTAGCCCATGCCCAGTTTTCAGAAATTATTCCTGATTTATTGCATGTTCATCCTGGTGCTATCAAAGCGGCGATGCGCGCTATTCCAAAGTTGTACTGCGTGACCGATTCGACTGCTGCTTCGGGTATGCCGGATGGCGAATACATGTTGGGCCGACAGGTCGTGCATAAGTGCCTGGGCGGCGTTCGCCTTGCTGATGGCACCTTGGCTGGCAGCACTTTAACCATGGATCAAGCCTTACGCAACCTGATGAGTATAGGCCTCGATCTGGCCGATGCATCCAAGCGCGTATCCACCTACGCCGCTGATTTTCTTGGCTTGATTGAACGTGGTCGCTTGCAGATCAATAGTTACGCCGACATGGTTGTGCTCGACCGCGCACTTAACCTGATTGCAGTTTATATAGAAGGAGAAAAAATTGACCTCAAAGATGCTTAAAGAAGCCTGTTCTTCAGCAGAGTTCGTTGCAAAACAATTAGTTCAGGATCGTGATCGTTATGTCGCGCTTGGCCAACACCTGAGAGACAATCCGCCGACATCAGTGTTGACGGTGGCGCGCGGAAGTTCTGATCATGCCGCCAACTACGCTGCGTATTTGATTATGTCGCGCCTGGGCCGGATTGTCGCGTCTTTACCTATGTCATTAGTGACATTAAATAAATCACCTTTGCATGCGCAAAATGCACTGGCAATTGCGATTTCACAATCGGGGCAAAGCCCTGACGTAGTCGAGCCTATCCGCTATTTCCGCGAGGGCGGTGCGACTACCGTCGCCTTGGTGAATGTGGCGGATTCGCCGCTAGGCCAAAGTGCTGAATGGACCATGCCGCTACATGCAGGACCCGAATTAAGTGTGGCTGCGACCAAGAGTTTCATTACCTCTCTGGTAGCCGGTGCGCGTCTGGCAGGACACTGGCAAAACGATGCAGAGTTTTTAAATGCGATTGAACAATTGCCGGAAGCGCTGGATGCGGCGACTCGCGTCGATTGGTCGAACGCGCTGGAAGTACTAACGCCAGCGTCGCGGATCATGGTAGTAGGGCGTGGAATTAGCTTCCCGGTCGCTCTCGAATCGGCCTTGAAGTTTAAAGAGACTTCGGTGATTCAAGCTGAAGCTTTTAGTGGCGCTGAAATTAAGCATGGCCCTATGGCTTTAATCGATGATGGCTATCCTTTGCTGATTTTTGCTACACGCGGCCCGACTCAAGCTGGTTTGATCAGCCTGGCAGAAGAGATGCGTGGCCGCGGTGCGAATGTGTTGTTGGCAGCACCTGCGGATGTCAGCGCGCGCAATTTGACGTTGCCTATTGCCGCTACTCCCGACCTAGATCCTATCGCTGCAATTCAGGCTTTTTATGTGATGGCAGCAAACTTGTCGATTGCGCGTGGGCTTGATCCTGATAAGCCACGTCATTTGAGTAAGGTGACTAAGACGAATTAGTCCTGCCAGATATTTTATATTATTTGATCAGATATTTTATTGTCGAGCGGGAGCGTAAAAGTAATTACTGGACGTGGTTTTCGCCCCTTCCCCCGGGCAGGGGGAAGGTTGGGATGGGGGTCGAACTGCAGGTAAACACGACCACTAAAGCCATCATCGTAAACTTGACCGCCGCACCCCCATCCTAGCCTTCCCCCTCAGAAGGGGAAGGGACAAGATAAATTAACTTGTCCGGTTTATGGCCTCATCGTACTTATTTCGGATTGACAATAATGCGTTTCAGACGATTTTTTAACTGCATGTTTCTGTTTTTCCTGCTGTCTGTAGGCGTTTCGGTACATGCAGCCACACCAGAAAAAATCGAATTCTGGACCATGAGCTTAAAACCCAAGTTCATCCCTTACTTTCAATCACTCGTCAAAAAATACGAAACACAAAACCCCGATGTGAAGATTGAGTGGGTAGATTTTCCCTGGGATATCTTGCAACTCAAGCTGATTACCGCAATCGCTGCAGGTACACCGCCATCCCTGGTGAATCTGAGTGTGCCATGGGCTGAAGAATTGGCGCGTGATGGCTTGATCGAACCGGTCGAAACCCTGATGGCGCAACCGAGTATCTACACCAAGGGCGCGCTCGATGACATGCGTTTCAATGGGCATATTTACGGTTTTCCACACTATAGCAATGTCAACGTCATCGCCTATAACAAGAAAATTTTGTCTGCATCCGGCATCACCGTCGCACCAAAAAATATGGATGAGTTGTTGGCCTACGCAAGGCAAATTGCGGCCAAGACTGGCAAGGCCGGCTACGCGCCAGCCCTGGGTAAAATCGATGGCTTCATGATGCAGCAAGGTTTGGAATTGTTTAAAAATGGCAAAGCGATTTTTAATTCTCCTGCCCATGTCGCCCTGGTAAAAAAATTGGCCGATACCTATGCTGCCAATGGTTTTTTGAAAGATAAACTGTTCGCTGAAGATAATTTCCCGGCTGTGGTAGATGCGTATCTCGGTGGCCGTCTTGGCATGATGGTGAGTGCACCAACGGCACTACGGCGGATACAAGCAGACTCCAAAGAAATGTATGCGCAGACTGATATTTTCCCTGCACCGGTCGGCCCGACGGAGATCGCAGATGGCGGCTGGATGTTTAATTTTGCTGTACCCAAAGGTGTGAAGTTGAGTGCCTTACCGGCGATTGCCAGGTTCGCGCAATATTTAACCAATGACGAGAATCAGCTGGCATTTGCCAAAAACGCGAATGTGATGCCGACCACGATCAAGGCGCTGGCCGATCCATATTTTCAGCAATTGCCATTAGACGCAGCGGCGGCAGAAAAGGCGCAGGCGGTCGCTGCCCGGTCGATGAATAATTCACGCAGCTTGTATGTTGCTGGTATCGAAGATTACGATGAATTGCGCCGTTTTTTGGTCAAGGCGGTAGAAGCTGGCGTGACCGGCAAACGCGACATCAAGCTGGCTTTGGATGAGGCCGTGGTGATCTGGGACCGCAAATTGGCGAAGCGGCGCACCCCATGAAAATCTTAAGCCATTT
>JANYFV010000117.1 GCA_025359635.1 Undibacterium sp.
GCCATAGCCCAATATAAACGTGGTCGATTGTCGCCAATAATCGCGAGATTCATGCCTCGCTGAAATCCTTGCGCCGCTAATCCACAGGCAAGTGCGCGTACTTCTTCACTCACTTGTTTCCAGCCAAAGGTTTGCCAAATGCCCAAATGCTTTTCACGAAAAGCGGGATGCAAAGGGCGTACAAGCGCATGCTGCAGCAAAAGCTGAGGAAAGGTATTACTTGCTGACGTTGTTGCGATTGTTGATGCCATGGTCTCCACCAAATTTTTCTTATTTATGCGTCTCGGTGCTTACAGTACGCTTACAACCCGCTTACTGTTGTGGCACTGAGCACCACCTTATCCAGAGCATAGTCGTTTACAATGTCCAGCTAAGACTTTTATTTTTTGCTTGGCTTGAGTGTAGGCAGTTCAGATTTCTTGTGCTGTCATCTCGCTGACAATTCAGCTGTAATGAACACTTATCGGTGCTGCGCTGCACAATATGATTCCCCAAAAAAACAATCCTCAAGACCGTTTTAGCAAGACCATGTGGGCAAGTATGCTCGCGCCTGAGCATATGCAAAGGGTAGAGCAAGAAGTGATCGAGCGCTTCGTCCCTGCTGGTGCTTATGTTTGTCGTAAGGGCGACACGGTTGATCACTGGATGGGTGTGATTGAAGGTTTTTTGAAGATGAGCAGTGTCTCGCCAGAAGGCAAAACCGTGACGTTTAGTTGTATGTTGTCAGGCGGGTGGTTTGGCGAAGGCTCGTTGTTAAAGACAGAAATGCGCAAATACGATGTGGTGGCTTTGCGCGATACCCGTGTTGCATTTATGCCGCGCAGCACTTTTAACTGGTTGCTCGACAACAGCATTCCGTTCAATCGCTTTTTGCTTCAGCAACTCAACGAGCGCCTGGGACTCTTCATTTCCTTGGTTGAATACGATCGCATGCTTGAGCCGGATACGCGGGTGGCGCGTTGCCTGGCAGCCATGTTCAATTCTTATTTGAACCCCGGCAGCAGTATGCAATTGCAAATCTCTCAAGAGGAAATTGGCTATATCTCCAGCGTCTCACGTCAGCGTGCAAATCAGTCTTTGCAATTGCTAGAAAAAAAGAAATTATTGACGGTCGATTATGGCGGCATCACGATTCTTGATCTGGCTGGTTTGCGTAGTTTTCCTGAACCGTTTTCAGACGGAGACGAAATTCCAACTATGGGGACGAAGGGCTTGTGATGCTGAGTCTCAATATCATTGGTGCCGGCAAAGTTGGTCGAGTTTTTGGGCGGCTGTTTGCGCAACATCAGGTTTTTCAGATTCATCAAATTTTTAGTCGTTCTGCATTGTCGGTAGAGCAGGCGATGGCATTTATTGGCGCCGGTGTGCCGGTAACAGATCTTGCTGAACTTACCGCTGCCGATGTCACGATGTTGACGGTACCGGACGATCAAATCGCCCTCGTTTGTCAAAAATTGGCCACGCTAGGTTTGTTCAAATCCGGCAGCATTGTGTTTCATTGTAGCGGCGCCAAGACGTCGGCTGAACTAATCGCCGCAAGTACAGTTGGCGCTGCCGTAGCGAGTTTGCATCCGGTGTGCAGTTTCGCTGATTTGGCACAACTTGCAACACATTTTGAAGGCAGTATTTGCAGTCTGGAAGGTGATGAGACGGCATTGCAAGTGTTAGCGCCGGTGCTGTACGAGATACAGGCCAAGGTGGTGCAGATTAACGCTGAAAATAAATTGCTGTATCACGCAGGTTCTGTGTTTGCCAGTAATTATCTGGTGAGCTTAATGGAAGTGGCATTGCAAACTTTTCAAGCTGCCGGTATTCCCGCAGACGTGGCAAAAGCCATGGCCGAACCATTGGCAAGACAAAGTTTAGACAATGTATTTAAACTTGGTACTGTAGAGGCATTAACCGGGCCGATCGCACGTGGTGATATGGCTACCGTTAAAAAGCAAGCTGAAATCGTGCGTGAATGGGATAGCGTTGCCGGAAATTTATATGCCGCGTTCACAACGCCAACGCTGAGATTAGCAGCGCAAAAGCATAAGACTTATTCGGAAAAGTAAACGCTATTGCGTCCATTCTCTTTAGCCTGAAATAAGGCAACATCGGCGCGTTCAAAAGCGCTGTCTTCGGTCTCTTTACCCTTACATTCTGCTACGCCTATACTCACGGTAATCGACAGGCGATTGCGCGCCAGATCAGTGGTTCGAGAAAAATCATTTGCCGCAATCGTACTACGTAAATTTTCGGCAATTGAGGTAGCTTTTTCCAGAGTGCAGTTCTTTAACAAGATCAGAAATTCTTCGCCGCCCCAACGGCAAATCACATCGCTATCACGCAAAGAGCGTTTGGCAATCATGGCGATTTCCTTGAGTACATGATCGCCCACCAGATGGCCGTGTTTGTCATTTACTTTTTTGAAAAAATCGATATCGAGCAAAGCGACACAAAGGGGCTGACGCGAGCGTTCGCTATCACGCAAAGTGTTTTCAAAAACGAAATCAAATGCCTGACGATTCATGAGCGACGTAAGTGCATCGGTGGCGGCAGATTTTTCTATGCGTTTTTGATAGCGTCGCACTGATACCAATAGAATGATTAATACAACCAGTGTGATCCCGGTACCGATACCGGCGTTGACCATCATTATTTCATGCAAAGGTTTAAGCTCGCTGCCTAATTCTTGTTCTACTAACAGGTACCAATTGAGCTCAGGGATAAAACGAGCATTCACCAGTACGCTGTCAGTTTCGGTTTTGTAATCGAGATGTTGAGATTCGTTCTTCTTATTGGCAAGAATTTTTGCGGCAATGGTATTGATGCCTGCTGTATTGAGAATGTTATTGTTTGCGCGTTTTGCTAAAGAAGATGACAGTACGATATTGCCTTTGGTATCAACAAAATAAATGTTTCGATGGAAGCGCGATTGATAACTATCGATCAATCGTTTCATGGTATCTAGTGTCAAGCCTATACCTGTGGCACCGATAAATTTTCCGCTGTAATCGAGAATGCGGTAGTTGACAAATATCGTTAAGTTATCGCGATTAGCCATGTCAGGATCAACATTGGTTTCGTACGGTGCTTTTAAATTTTTTACTCTAAAAAACCATTGATCACGGGCTTCTGCCGGACTAACAGTTTTAAGTGCGCCATCAGCGTGGTAATACTGTTGTGTGATGTCAGATACCAAAAAGCTGGAAACGGCGCGGTTCTGTTTTTTGATTTCTTTGAGGTATTTGATGATGACGGCGCTGTCTTGTTCACCTTCGATAATCCAGTCGCGTACGAAGGTGTCTTGCGCCATCTGCGATGAGACAAAGATGGGGCGTAATATATCTTTTTGAATTTCAGAATAAACATTATCACCGGTGATCGGTAGTGTTTGCTCAGTGATACCACGCTGTAGCGTCTCACGCGATACCACATAACTCGAGAGCAGAACTGCACAAAATCCCGTAATCAAGATTAGGGAAAGCCAGACTAGCAAGCCATATTGTCTAAAGAATTTTTGCATTCATTGTAGGGGCGTGATCGTTGACGGTTTGCCTTTGAGTAGTACAGATCTCGAAGGCAATGGTAACCAGGCAACATCATACTCTAAATGGTTTTGACATCCAGTCAATTTTCGCGCGGATATAAATTGAAAAATAGTTGAAAATGAAAAAACTGCCGACATTGCCGGCAGTTTTTTTCAATGAATCTTTTTAAAAATATTATGGACGCGGTGTCAGTGAAACATGCAGTTTGATTCTGGAGCCAGGGTCGTACGGCATGACGCTGGTGTACGTGCGGTTATTGTATTCATAGGTGACGGCGTAACCTGTCGTTCTGGTCTCCCAGTTGTCTATATTGCGACACTGGCGCACCTGACGACTCTCGTATCTGCCTTGTGAATTGTTGTTATTGCCATTGTTGTCATTGTCGACGCGGTCGCCAATGATTGCGCCGGTTATGGCTCCGACCGCTGCAGCAGCGATTTTGCCATTGCCACCGCCGACCTGGCTACCCAGCAAACCGCCAGCGAGGCCGCCGATGATTGCGCCGCCAGCACTGCGCTCTTGTTCTCGTTGAGGTTGACGTTGTGGTGTTTCATATTCCGTCCTGCATTCCTGACGTGGTACATTCACTTGCTCTAGCTGTGGTGTCACGTTGATAACGCGGGCATAATCGTCAAAATCTGCAGCCTGCACTGTTGATACGCCCAGACCGAACGTTAACATTGCTGTTGATGCAAAGATTGTGGAGAATTTTGTCATTTGAATTTTCATTTTGAATCTCGTTTTCTGCTGTAAATAAGTGGTTAACGCACGATTTGGTAAACGGTAGTACTGAGAAATGTAATGTTTTGTATCAGCTTAGTCTTGAAAGACAAGCATTTCGGATACATATAAGAACGTATTTTGCTAACGTGGTTCAATAAAGGGAAAAAATAATGCAACTATCATTGCCATGGACCTCTTGGGTCACTTTAGCTGTACTTATGATGTATTTCTGGATTATTTACAATGTGGCACTTGCGCGAGGCAAATATCAAGTACATGCGCCGTCCGTGGATGGTCCGCCAGAATTTTTACGTGCTTTGCGCGTGCAAATAAATACCGTAGAGCAGTTAGTATTTTTTGTTCCTGTGCTTTGGTTATGTGCCTATTGGTGGAATGACAAAATGGCTGCAGCCGGTGGTGTTATCTGGCTGGTCGGCAGAGTGATGTACGCGATCGGCTATTATCGCGATGCGGCAAAACGTTCTTTAGGCTTTATGGTCGCCACCTTTGCGGCATTCGCCTTGGTTTTTGGCGCGGTATTTGGTCTTTTGCGATAATATTTCTTCCGGAGATACATGAAATCACCGTCTAAAATGCCGACGCCAATGCTGGCGTCTTATCTACTTGCAGCCCTAGCCTTGTTGTTGGTCCTGAAGGCTGGTTTTTTAGTCGCTTTATTTTCTGGCTTGCTGGTGTATTCACTGGTGCACTTGATGGTGCCCACCATACAAAGAAAATATACCAATAAACAGGCGCGCTTGATTGCGGTGATTTTTTTATCGATCATTGTTATCGCGAGTGTGAGTGTTGGAATTTGGGGTGTGATCGTTTTTTTTCGCAGTGATGCGGGCAACGTTACGATGTTGCTGCAGAAGTTAGCCAGTATTATTGAGGCTTCACATAGCCAAATTCCAGATTGGGCGCGCGCTTACTTTCCTGAAGATGTCGATGCTTTGAGCAGAATTCTGACCAATGGCTTACTCCAGCATGCCGTCGAGGCAAAGACCTTAAGTCAAGAAGCCGGGCATTTGATTTTTCATTTATTGCTTGGCATGATCATCGGCAGCATGCTGGCAATGCAGGATGCCACCAGCCATCGGCACTATCGGCCATTTGCCGCTGCGTTATATCAACGTGTTTCGAATCTGGCACAAATGTTTCATAAAGTGGTTTTTGCCCAGGTCACTATTTCATTCATTAACACTGTGTTCACCAGTATTTATTTGCTGGCGGTGTTGCCTTTGCTCGACGTGCATTTACCGCTGACAAAAAGTATGATTGCCATTACTTTTTTTGCCGGTTTGATCCCGGTGCTGGGTAATATTTTGTCGAATACGGTGATCGTCATTGTCAGCTTGTCGCATTCCCCTCATATTGCAGCGCTCTCGCTGACATATATGGTGGTGATCCATAAACTAGAGTATTTTTTGAACGCGCGCATCATCGGTGCGCAAGTCAACGCCAAAGCTTGGGAGCTTCTTACGGCAATATTGGTGATGGAAACTTTGTTTGGTTTGCCTGGCGTAGTCGCTGCACCGGTGTTTTACGCTTATATCAAGAAAGAGCTCAGCGATCAGGCGATGGTCTAAAACTGGCATAATCGTGTTTTTATTTATGCTGTAATTTTTTAATTAAATCAGGTTAATAATATGATTCTCGAACTTGCCGATATTCGCATTCAAGCTGGCCAACAGGCAGCATTTGACGAGGCTATTTTGCGTGGCCTGGATGAAGTTATTTCAAAAGCCAAGGGATTTCGTGGCTATAAGGTTAATAAAGGCATTGAGTCGCCAGAGCGTTACGTACTCATGATTTTTTGGGATACTTTAGAAAATCACACAGTTGATTTCCGCGAATCTCCCGCGTTCCTGCAATGGCGCGCGATAGTTGGCTCGTGTTTCGCCGTGCCGCCAGTGGTTGAACATTTCAGCTTATTAGGAAAATCAGTTTAAATTTTTACCGGGACGCGGCATGGCTCAACTTGAAAAACTCTGTTTCATCCCAAGCTAAGGGAGCTGGCATGAGCGTTTGGCGAGCTTGCATCGGCATGAACGCACCGCCCTCACACTAAGGTATTTATGGTTCCGCATCTCGTCACTGCCCTCAATGGGCCACTGCTCGATCTTGAAAAAAAGATCTTAGAAGCCACCCCCGCGATTGAGCGTTGGTTCAGGCTTGAATGGCAAGAACACACGCCGCCGTTCTATTGTTCGGTTGATTTACGCAATTCTGGCTTTAAGCTTGCACCGGTCGACACCAATTTATTTCCCGGCTGTTTTAATAATCTGGCAACCGAGATGTTGCCACTGGCGGTGCAAGCCGCCATGGCCGCAATTGAAAAGTATTGCCCAGACGCTAAAAATTTATTATTAATACCTGAGCAGCAGCCAAGACACTCGTCCTATTTACAAAATATCGCCAGGCAAGTACAGATTTTCCGCCAGACAGGGCTGAATGTGCGTCTCGGCACTTTGGATGAAAATATCAAGCAGCCGACTACGATCGATTTGCCGAACGGTAGTCAACTTATTCTAGAACCGTTGCAACGTTCTGCCAATGGGCGACGTCTTGGCTTAAAGAATTTTGATCCCTGCACAATTTTGCTGAACAACGATCTGTCGGCAGGTATTCCCGCGATATTGGAAAACCTCAACGAACAGACTTTACTGCCGCCACTGCATGCAGGCTGGGCCTTGCGGCGCAAAAACAATCATTTTTCTGCTTACGATGATGTAGTGAAAAAATTTGCCAAGATGGTCGATATTGATCCGTGGTTGCTTAATCCTTATTTTACCAAGTGCAATGATGTTAATGTTGATGCGGTGAGCGGTGAAGATCCGTTGGCAAATGCGGTGGATGCCTTGCTAGCAAAGATTCGTAAAAAGTATAAGCAATACGGCATTAAAGAAAAACCATTCGTGATTATCAAGGCAAATGCGGGCACCTATGGCATGGGCATCATGACCGTGCGTTCGTCGGCCGAAGTGCGGAGTTTGAGTCAACAGCAACGCCATAAAATATCGGTAGTTAAAGGCGGTTTAGACGTCAACGAAATGATCGTGCAAGAAGGCGTTTATACTTTTGAGCAGATCAATGAATCGGTCGCCGAACCTGTGGTGTACATGATAGATCGCTATGTGGTTGGTGGTTTTTACCGGGTGCATGAAGATAAGGGTGCGGATGAAAATCTGAAAGCACCTGGTATGCATTTCGTTCCATTAGCCTTTGCACATCAGCACGCCGTACCAGATATGCGCGCCAAGCCGGGCACAGCCGCGCCGAATCGTTTTTATTTGTATGGTGTGGTCGCACGTCTGGCGCTGTTAGCAGCCTCTTTGGAACTGGAAAAGACCGACCCGAATCCGGAAATCTATTAAAAAAATGCTGATTAAGCTACTGCGCCCGCCAATTTTGAATTTGCTATGCTCACCGTACATGTGTACGGCTCCGCTTCTCAATTCAAACTTGACGCGCTCGCTACGCTTATTCAGCACTTTTAAATTGCATCATCATTCAAAAAAATACCACCATGAAAATCGCCTTCCTGACCGATCCGCTGTCGCAGTTTAAGATCTACAAAGACACCACTTACGCCATGATGGTGGAGGCGGATAAACGTGGCCATGCTATCTATGCTTTTGGACCAGAAGACATGGCGTTGGAATCGGGCGAGGTGGTCGCGTATATCAGTAAAATTATTCTGACCGGCGACAGTCAGGATTGGTACCGTGCCGAAGCCGCAGAATCAGTGCGTCTCGCTGATTTTGATGCCGTTTTACAGCGTAAAGATCCACCGTTTGATATGGAGTACATCTACGCGACGTATTTACTGGAACTGGCCGAGCAGCAAGGCGCACGGGTTTTCAATAAGCCCGCTGCGATTCGCAACCACAATGAAAAACTCAGCATCGCGCAATTTAGCCAATTCACCACGCCTACTTTGGTGACGCGCGACGAACACCGTATACGTGCATTTCATCAGCAACATCAAGACATCATTCTTAAACCGCTTGATGGTATGGGTGGTGCCGGTATTTTTCGGATTCGCGATGACGCCATGAATCTAGGTTCGGTGATTGAAACCCTGACGAATAATGGCACGCGTACTATCATGGTGCAGCGTTTCATTCCCGAAATAGTGAATGGTGATAAGCGGATCTTGCTGATCGGCGGCAAGGTCGTGCCGTTTGCGTTAGCGCGTATCCCGCAAAATGGCGAAGTACGAGGTAACCTTGCTGCCGGTGGTGTCGGTGTCGCACAAGAATTATCGGTTCGCGATCAGGAAATTGCTGAAACTTTGGCGCCCATCCTGTACCAGCGTGGCCTGTTGCTGGTAGGATTAGACATCATAGGTAATTGCCTGACCGAAGTGAATGTGACTAGCCCGACCTGTTTCCAGGAAATCACCCAGCAAAAAGGCTTTGATGTCGCTGCGATGTTTATCGATGCTCTGGAAGCAGCAATTTAGTTGCCCTGTGGTTATACTATGTTGAGTATTTTATTTGATGCAGATGGATATGTGAAATAGGCGCACCAGGCGCAATTTTTGCCTATTCTTCCAAGGATTAGATTAATGATAGGAATACTGTTGATGACGCACGCTCCGTTAGGCTCTGCTTTCATGCAGGCCGCGAAGCATGTTTTTCGCAGCATGCCAGAGCGTTTCGAAGCGATTGATGTGATTGCCGATCAGAATATTGATGAGGTCAATCTGTTGGCACGTGCGGCAGTCAAGCGTTTGAATGACGGTTCTGGTGTTCTTGTGATGACCGATGTCATGGGTGGCACGCCGTCTAATTGCTGTCGTCATCTGGGTGAGCCTAGCGAGGTTGCGGTGATTGCTGGCATCAGTTTGCCCATGTTGCTACGTGCTATCACCTATCGGCAAGATACTTTGGATGTGGTGGTGGAAATGGCGCTTGCTGGTGGGCAAAGTGGTGCAATGCGAGTGGACAATCGTGTTCGCTTATCGCCACATTAGCGTAGTTTGGCTTGGATAATCCTCAGGTTTTTATAAAGTGAACGAAGAATGATCCAACAAGAAATTGAAATAGTTAACAAGCTAGGCTTGCACGCGCGCGCTTCAGCGAAACTCACGCAACTGGCGGGCAAGTTTAAATCCGAAGTCTGGCTGACACGCAATGGCCGCCGGGTGAATGGTAAATCGATCATGGGCGTGATGATGCTGGCAGCCGGCAAGGGAAGTAAAGTGATGCTCGAGACCGAAGGTGAACAAGAACAAGAATGTTTCGATGCGATTCTAGCGCTGGTGAATGATAAGTTTGGTGAAGGCGAGTAAGCAACTTAGCATTGAGTAATGATTTAATGTTGAGGGTGGTAACTAGGTGCTCCTAGACATTCAATTGTCGGGATGCAGACCGAGGCCGAGTTGTCTAACCCGGCATAGCATTACGTTGGTATTGCGAGCATCGCATTTGGCCAATTCGACAAAGGTATGCGCTCGAAAATTGGATTCATAGAAGCACACAAAAAATAAGGGACACAGCATGGCTTCATTCACTCTGCAAGGTATCCCCGTCTCACGTGGTATTACGATAGGTCGCGCGCACCTGTTGCGCCCAGCGGCCTTGGATGTGCAACACTATCTGATCGCGCAAGAGCAGGTTGAAGCCGAAGTGCAGCGCCTGCAATTGGCAATTGTCCAGGTACACAAAGAACTACAAACTATCTGGTCTGATCTGCCAGTCGATGCGCCAACCGAGCTTGGTGCCTTTCTCGATGTGCATGCCTTGATCCTTTCTGACCCGATGATTTCCGATGCGCCTTTGGATATTATCCGCAACCGCCACTACAACGCCGAATGGGCTTTGGTCACACAGATCGATGTGTTGTCGGCACAATTTGATGAGATCGAAGACGACTATCTGCGCGAACGTAAGGCAGATATCCAGCAAGTTGCAGAACGGGTGTTAAAAGTACTCACCGGAAGTGCGCATAGCCTGCCAAGAGTGAGCGGCATCGACGAGCGCAATGCGAATATGATCGTGGTGGCCAGGGATATATCACCGGCCGACATGATGCAGTTTCGCGATGTCGCCTTCACCGGTTTTGTTACTGATGAAGGCGGGCAGAACTCACACACCGCTATTGTTTCGCGCAGTCTGGGAATACCTGCCGTGGTGGGTTTGGGGAATGCCTCACGCCTAATTGAGCAAGACGATTGGCTCATCATCGATAGCGATGCTGGCGTCGTCATCGTCGCGCCTTCTGCGCAGGTCATCGGCCAGTATAGAAATCGCCAGGCCATTCTTTTAAAGCTCAGGAAAAAGCTGGTCAGGCTGAAGAAAACCCCGGCGATAACGCAAGATGGCACAGAAATTACTTTGCTCGCCAATATCGAATTACCGCAAGATGCAGTTGCAGCATTAGATGCCGGTGCCAGTGGTGTTGGCTTGTTCCGTTCTGAATTTTTGTTCATGGGGCGCACCGGACAAGATCATCAACTGCCCAGCGAAGACGAGCAATTTATTGCATATAGAGATGCCGTCACCGCCATGAAAGGCCGGCCAGTCACGATCCGTACTTTGGATGTCGGTGCCGATAAACCGATGGATAATACCGAACACAATATCCTCAATCCGGCATTGGGTTTGCGGGCGATCCGGTATTGCCTGAAAGAGCCGCAAATATTTCTTACCCAGCTGCGCGCCATATTACGCGCCTCGGCTTTCGGTACCGTGCATATCCTTATCCCAATGATGGCACATGCGTTCGAAATTGATCAATCCCTGGCGATGATAGCGCAGGCGAAGGCCGAGTTGTTGCAAGAGAATAAGAGATTTGATGACAGGATTGCGGTTGGTGCCATGATAGAAGTGCCAGCAGCTGCGTTAAGTTTGCCAATGTTCGTTAGAAAGTTAGATTTTTTATCGATAGGGACTAACGATCTGATCCAATACACGTTAGCCATCGATAGGGCAGATCATGAAGTCGCCCATTTGTATAGCGACACCCATCCGGCGATACTGCAATTACTGGACATGACAGTGAGCGCAGCGCAAAAGGCCGGTATTCCGGTGGCAATTTGCGGTGGTATGGCTGGCGATGCGCGCCTGACCCGTTTGCTAATCGGTATGGGATTTCGCGAATTATCCATGCCCGCCGCATTATTGCCCGAGGTAAAACAAGAGATACTGAATGCAAATATCTCCGCCTTGCAGCCGTATGTGAAGAAGATCTTGCGTAGTTATGATCCGCTGGTGATTCATGAAACACTAGTGATGATGGCATCTTCGACGACTTTGCATTGATTAAACTTTGTAATAAAGAGGAAAAATCGGCCCAGTTTGACGCGCAAGTCAGATTTCGCTATTCTTCTGCTATAAACTTTGCGCCGATTTGAAAATCAGCTTGCGGG
>JANYFV010000123.1 GCA_025359635.1 Undibacterium sp.
TATCGGTAAATAGCCTTCGCGCAGGCTTTGCGTTGAACTGACATTGGCCCAACTCAAGACGGATTTGCCGATACCCAAAGTGACATGGAAGACCAAAGACCTGTCACTGGACATCGTTAGCTTCGCCAACGGCAGCGCCAGGCAATCGCAGATCTTGGCGCGCTATACCGTGTGCAACTTGAGCAAGCATGTAATCACGCGCACTTTGGCCTTGGCGATACGGCCTTTTCAAGTCAATCCACCGGCACAATTTTTAAATACCGTCGGCGGTGCCAGTGATATCACGCAGCTCGATTTTCATCATCAGGACGTTCAGGTCAATACCAGCCTTGGCCTGCGTACTTTAAGCAAGGCGGACAAATTCATCGCCAGCAGTTTCGATGCAGGTCAAATTACTGAGCGACTCGACGATGTTGCAAGCTTGCCAGAAGTGTCTAGCGTGCATGATGCTGGCGGACGAGCATCGGGCGCCTTGCTTTATCCCTTGAGTTTAGCTCCCGGCGAAAGTAAATCGATAGTCGTCGCTTTGCCTATGACGGGTACTCTTAGCGAGCTACCGCAAGTCATCGATACGGCGGAGCAGTATTTTGCTGCTCAAGAAGAATTGGTCGCAGCAGCCTGGCGTGAAAAACTCAACCGCGTGCAGATACGCTTGCCAACGGCGCAACAGCCGCAATTGGATGTAATGCGTAGTGCGCTGTCCCATATCTTGATCTCGCGCTCCGGGCCTGCGCTACAACCCGGCACGCGTTCGTATGCACGCACATGGATACGCGACGGTGTCATGATGACCGAAGGCTTGCTGCGCCTGGGGCAGCAGGACGTCGCGAGCGCGTTTGTAGAGTGGATTGCGCCATTTCAGTTCGCCAATGGCAAGGTGCCATGCTGCGTCGATCTACGTGGTGCTGATCCGGTGCCGGAAAATGATAGCCACGGCCAGCTTATTTTCAGCATCGCCCAGCTGTATCGTTATTCTAAAGACGAGCAGCAGTTAGCCCGTCTTTGGCCACATGTAGAGCGTGCTGTCGGCTATATGGAACAATTGCGTATCAGCGAACAAAGCGTGAAAAATCAAGCCACGCCATATTATGGCCTGATGCCGGCATCCATCAGTCATGAAGGCTATTCGGCCAAGCCCATGCATTCGTATTGGGATGATTTTTGGGCTTTGCGCGGTTATAAAGATGCGGTCGCTATGGCCGAGGTCCTGGGTAAAAAAGATCAAGTCCTTGCGATGAAAAAAGCGCGTGACGCATTTCAAATAGATCTGAAAGCTTCGATTGCCGCCAGTGTCAAACTGCATGGGATTAACTTCATTCCGGGTGCTGCCGATCTTGGTGATTTTGATGCAACGTCCACCACCATCGCCTTGTCGCCAGTCGATGCGGGCAATATCATCGAAACTCAGCTGTTAAAAAATACCTTCGAGCGTTACTGGCGCAATTTTGTCACGCGCCGTGATACGGATAAGCAGTGGGACGCATATACTCCTTACGAGATACGGACGGTAGGTTCTTTTGTGCGATTAGGCTGGACAGATCGTGCGCAATCGGCCCTGGATTATTTTTATAAAGACTTGCGACCGACAGGCTGGAAGCAATGGGCCGAAGTGGTAGGAAGAGAATATCGCAAAGAGCGCTTTATCGGCGACATGCCGCACGCCTGGATTTCTTCCGATTACCTGCGTTCTTTTTTAGACGTGTTCGCTTGGGAGGATGAAAGCAATCAGAGCATCGTGCTAGCTGCCGGTGTGCCGGAAAAATGGCTGGATGGTGAGGGTATCGCCGTAGACAAGTTGCACACTAGCTATGGCGTGTTGTCGTACCAGTTAAGGCGAACTAAAAAAGAAGTCATCTTGCATGTGAATGCTGATTTTGAAGCTCCTCATGGCGGAATTATTTATAAAGTGAACGGATTGAAGAGTACTCCAAAAGAAGGTGCTGAAGGTGCCTGGAAGTATAGCAAAGGAGTGCTGAAAATTTTACGCTTGCCTGCTGACATCCGACTGACCACGCTTTCTTAATGTCCATCATCTTCGTCACGGAAATAAAATGAAGAAATTACGTTTAATTTTTAACTTAATGCTGATCGCTATGATATTAAATTCCGGTTCCAGTCATGCCGTAGAAACCGGTTTTCTTGATAGGGTGGTGACGGTCAATGGCGTCACTTATCAATATCAGGTGTATATCCCGCTCGGTTATAGCAAGAAAAATCCCTGGCCCATCGCTTTGTTTTTGCATGGTTCTGGTGAGCGTGGAGAAGATGGTTTGGCACAAACACAAGTCGGCATCGCTGCTGCGATACGCAATGATAGAAAACGTTTTCCCATGATTGTCGTGATGCCTCAGGCGCGGGGCAATACGCGTTGGTCAGGTGCAATCGCGGAGCAAGCATTAAAAGCCTTAGATCAGTCAATTGCTGAATTTAATGGTGACCCGGAACGTGTTTACCTGACGGGACTATCGATGGGTGGGCAGGGTGTATGGTTGATGGCATCAAACACACCAGGAAAATTCGCCGCGATTGCGCCAGTCTGTGGCTTTATAAAAATTGATGGCGATGACGACGTGATTGATCCGGCGCAGGATGTCGCACTTGCTGCTCAGTATCCACAAACTGTAGAAAAAGATCCATTTGTTGCTGTTGCTCGCTTGATCGGGACAACGCCAGTATGGATTTTTCACGGAGCTGACGACGACGTGGTGCCCGTTGTGCAAGCGAGGAGGCTCGCTGCTGCTATGCGTGAACTTGGTGGTGATATCCGCTATAGTGAATATGCTGGCGTGAATCATGGCGCATGGGATAGAGCATATGCAGAGCCAGAACTAATTTCATGGATGCTGTCGCATCGTAATGTTTCTCACGTGCGTAAATAACTTCAATTTATTCTGTTTGGAATAAAAAACGCGTGAACTTAAGAAATTGGGAAGAATTTAATTAGTGTAATACTAATTAAAAATTTGTTTTTTGAAAGTAATTGTCGTGAGGCGGAAACTAGTATAAATTAAACAAAAGTCAATTTGGAACTAGTGATGGACATGCTCAGTAAAAATCGACACGTTTTAGTTTTCTTTCTGCTGTGTTTTCTAACGTCTGTCACATCTATTTTTGCTGAAGAGGCGAGTTTGAAACTGGATGGAAACGTCCAAAATTCAATTTCCTTGACATCATACTTTGCGGTTTTGGAAGATCCCAGCGCAAGCTTGACCTTTGCCGAGATGCAAAGCCCCGCATTCGCAACGCGTTTTAAGCTGGGAAGCCCAGTCGCTGAAGCCTTGAGTTTTGGTTATACCCGTTCGGCTTTTTGGTTAAGGCTAGAGTTGCGCAATGACAGCAACCTGGCCTTGAATCGCATGCTTGAAATTAGTGAGCCCGGGCTCACCAATGTGCAGTTTCATCAAACCCAAAAAGATGGCCAGTATCAGGCTGTCGCCACTGGCCGCGAAAAACCATTTACCTGGCGGCCGTATTTAAATCGATTTTATGTTTTTCCCATATTGCTTGCGCCGAATACGGCGCAAACAATTTATCTAAGAGTACAGTCGGTTGGCCCGATTTCTGTTCCCGCTAAGTTATGGGAGCCGCAGGCATTTTATGTCCATGAACGTAGCGACTATTCTAGCCAGGCCTGGTATTTTGGTATGGCGATGGCGATGGCGCTATTTAATTTCTTGCTCTTCGTCGCTTTGCGTGACCGTATTTATTTATTGTATGTGAGCTTTGTTTTCTTCATGGCCCTGACTATGGCCATCCAAAATGGTTTGGATAAAGAATACTTTTGGAATGACGCTCCGTTTTGGTCAAATATCGCAACCAACGTCGGCTATTCTTTAACGCTCGCATCCTTGCTGATGTTCATGCGTAAGATGCTCAATACGCGCGACATCATTCCGCGACTTGATCGCGTACTACAGATTTTTATCGGGCTTTTTTTACTTACGCCAGTGGCGTTTTGTATCTCGCTACAAACGGTGATTCAGCCTACCGCAATTTTGTATGGAGTTGCGGCGGCGTTGATTTTAGTGTCGGGTCTTTTTTGCGTCTTTAAACGCCAGCGTAGCGCGTATTTTTTTGTCGTCGCTTTTTCTATGTTGTGTTTGGCTGCCATCGTCACGGTTATGCGCGCTTTAGGCTTGGTACCAACGAATTTGTTGACAGTGAATGCTTTACAGTTTGGCTCGATACTGGAGATGTTGCTATTGGCCTTCGCCTTGGCCGACCGCTTTAACGTGATGCGTAGGGAAAAAGAAAAAGCGCAAGATGAAGCTTTGCAAGCGCAACAGCTCTTGGTAAATTCATTAAAATCGTCCGAGCGGGTTTTGGAGGAGAGAGTAGAACGTCGTACGGTTGAACTGGCAAAGAATAATCAGAAATTAGAACATGCAATGCGGTCGCTTGAAGATGTTGAACGGATCGCCCGGCACGATTTAAAAACGCCATTGGTGAGTATTGTCGCAGCACCAAATCTGCTAAGGGCCGGCAGGGAGATGGATGCCAAGGAAGAGGTTGTACTGAGCATGATAGAGCGTGCCGCGAGACGTGCATTGAATATGATTAACATGTCGTTGGATCTTTACCAGATGGAGACAGGGAATTATGTGTTCGAAGCGACTAGCGTCGATCTCACTGCCCTTGTATTAAATGTAGTGCAAGATTTAGCCGGACACGCAGAATCGAAATTGGTACGGGTTCAGGTTTCTGGACAGCAGCCGCATAGTTGGGTAGCGGCAGAGGATACTTTGTGTTACTCAATCGTTGCCAATATATTGAAAAATGCAGTGGAAGCTGCCCCCCAAAGCTCTGTCGTGAAGGTGGTTTTAGAGAGGGGGGAGAAAGTCATTTTACATATTCAAAATGAAGGTTCGGTGCCAGAATCGATGAGGGAAAGATTTTTCGCAAAATATGCTACCAGCGGTAAAGAAGGGGGAACTGGGCTTGGTACCTATTCGTCACATTTATTGGCAGAAATTCAGGGAGGCAGTTTGACGATGGAAACCTCAGATGAAAATGGCACTACGCTTAGTTTGCAATTAAATTGTGCCCAAGCTCCGGCATTGCTACTTGTTGTAGTAGATAAAAAAGAGATTGTTGTGGCGGATGAATTCAAGGCGTCAGATAACTTAATAGAACGCGTATTGTTGGTCGATGATGATGAATTTAATCAGATGATCATGAGCGAATATATTCCTCAACCACCTTTGATTTTAGACACTGCAATTAACGGTAGAGTAGCACTTGATTCTGTGATGAATCATCGACCAGATTTGATTATTATGGACTTGGAGATGCCGGTCATGAATGGCTTTGAAGCCCTGATCAGTATTCGGACGTATCAAGCAAAAGCTGGTCAGGTTCCCAGTGTGATCGTGGCATATTCAGGAAACGATGATGATCAAAGTAAGGCGACGTATCTGGCGCTAGGTTTTGATTACTGTTTGAGTAAGCCTTGCTCGCCAGAGGATGTATTGGATTTACTGAAGGTGTCACCAGTCGATATGGTAGTCAATGTGAATGGATAAATTTGAAACCAAGATGGATGCCATATAATCCGCGAAGTAGCAATTTCTCTCATTTTAAAAAACAGCAAAAATTGCTGTTCATTTCTAAGGTTTTATGTTTCTAGGTCATCTTCAACAAAAGACATTGGCAATGCCAGCAGTCATTTCATCTGCACTCGATTATTTACGGTTAACGGATTTTAGTCAGCTCGAAGCAGGGCGTTATCCGATTGATGGCGAGAATGTTTTTGCGCTGGTGCAAGATCCGATGACGCAAAGTTGGGAGGCCGGTTTGCCGGAGTTCCATGCGCGATATATTGATATTCAATGTTTACTCGAAGGGGAAGAGGGCATTGGTTATTCACCGGCGAATACCGGTTTAATCAATATCACTGACCAGCTTGCCGAACGCGATATTGCGTTTGTGGCGCAACAAGACAATGAATCGCGTTTGTTGCTTACACCGGGAATGTTCGCCATTTTCTTACCTGGAGAATTACATCGTCCCTGTCGCGCACCTAATGCGCCAATGCGTATTAAGAAAGTAGTGATTAAAATTTCTGCGAATTTAATCAAATAAAGATCATTTTTTTATGAAGTAGTCTTCGCCACGAATGAAGCGGGCGATGGCGCTTGCGACTTCCTCTTCTTGTCCGATATACCCATGTGCCGAATAGCCTTCGCAGGCTGCCCCGTGGTCGCCGGAGCCACCTGTCACTGTAAGCATTTTTGGGTGTGCGGATTTGCTTTGTGCAAGGATGTTGCCCATCAAATTTGCAGGTGAGCGTGGGCAGCCATCTTTTACGTGGCCAATGACTAGAAGCGGAACGCGAATTTCTTCCAACGGAAGATCGAAGACGGTTTGTGCTGCCCAGCTGATTCTTGCATTGTTTTGCCCCAACATTAAGGCTGAGGTCAGCACCAGACCGTCAGCAGTACTAGATCCAGTAGCGGAGCCAGTAGCGGAGCCAGTGAAGCGCGACGCGGTATTGGCAGCAGAGATAGTGCCGCGGCTGGTACCAATCAACCAAACGGCTCCGTGTGTGCGGGTGTGCAGCTCATTGATTAGCTTACCAAGATCCTGCGCATGTTCTGGTTTAATTCTGAACCCCCCCAGGCCATCAACCCCATGATAATCCGATGGTGCATCGACTAGTGCGGTGGCAAAGCCCATCGCAGAAAAAATAGGCATCATGCGTATCAGTGCATTGCCTTTCAGCGCACGTGGGCAGGCTTTGTCATCAAGATCAATGTAACCGGAGCCACCAACCAGAAGCAATAAAGTGATCGGTGCAGAGGATGGATCTGCCAGCGTTGGAGCACGATAGGCATAGCGGGTTGTGCTGTTGTCATGAGTGGCGACAGTGACTAGCTCGCCGCAAGATGGTGCGGCTAAATTCTGCGGTGTTTGAGCATTGCAGTGCGTGATGGAATACGAAGCCATCAAGCATAACAGAGACGCGAACTTGGTGAATTTCATCATCGATTCATTACACTAATTATGCAATATTTTCTCACCCAATGAAAACGACGCTTTCTGTATCAAGCCATTAATAATTTCGTAAATACACAGCATTTCTATGCTGCCTTTACCTTCCGGGAAATTACGTGTGATCAGCTCAAGATCGATAACGAAGTTAGCCATCACTGTGCGATTAAGTAACCTGGCATGCAAGTCTGGCTCGGTAAAGCGGCTGGTGATACGCTGCCGCATATCGACGTGGCCTTCCACAAGCAACTCGCCGTGCAAAGTGAATTGCTGTGCATCTGGGGCATAGCAAGCCAGCCACGCTTCTACGTCTTTGGCGTTATAGGCATCAAGTTGCTGTTGGATCAGGGTGACGGGTGAGTGAGCTTGCATTTTAGATGTGGATTTGTTTGTTAAGGGAAATTTGATTAACTAGAAAGAAGGAACTATATATGTTTTCGTCATTCCCGCCTGCGCGGGAATGACGTCAATGAGGATTTTAACTGGCTTTTACGAAACATCATTCCGGCAATTCAAAGCGATAACCCATGCCATACACAGACTGCAAATAATCCCCTTCCGGTAAGCATTTTTGAATTTTACGCCGGATGTTTTTAATGTGTGAATCGATGGTGCGGTCATTGATGTCGCGCTGGTCTTCGTGGGCGAAGTCGAGTAATTGCTGGCGCGAGTAGATGCGGCCATGGTGCTCGATTAATTCGGCCAATAAACGAAATTCAACCGGCGTCAGCGGCAGGGCTGTTACATCGATCAAGATGCGCATCTGTGCTCGTTCGACCGTAAAACGTGGGCCGCTGGCGGTAACTACTTTGCCACTGGCACGCCGCAGTTGCGCTTTGGCGCGCGCCACGACTTCGCGTGGGCTGAAGGGCTTGCAGACATAATCGTCCGCGCCGATTTCCAATCCTAATAAGCGGTCTATTTCATCGACTCTGGCGGTAATCATGATGATCGGTATCTGGCTAAAAGTGCGCACCGCCTTACATACTTCCAGACCATCCAATTCTGGCAACATCAGATCGAGTAAGACCAAATCTGGCGCAGAGCGTCGGATCGATTCGACTGCGCTGCGGCCATCGGTGAGTTGTTCAACCTGATAGTCGCTGGCGAGAAAATAATCTTTCAGCAGGGCGCTTATTTTAATGTCGTCTTCAACGATGAGTATGCGGGCGTGCTGGTTCATATTGGCGAGTACCTGTTCATTTTTAACGTAAAAATTACATCAGCACCGGAAATCGTATCAGTATTTTTACGCCACCTAAAGCTGAGGGCAGGGCTTCAATTTTTCCGTTGTGCGTTTCTATCAATGCCTTGCAAATCGACAGACCAAGACCGCTGCCACCGTGCTCACGGCTGCGCGCATGGTCGACCCGATACAAACGCTCGAACAGGCGCGCATGCGTGCCCTCTGGCGCGCCCGGGGCACTGTCTTCTATGCACAGCTCTACCACAGGACCAATGCGTGTTATCGAGCATTGTATGCATCCGCCAGCGTCGGTATAGCGAATACTGTTTTCGAGTAAATTTGAGATCACCTGATTGAGCCGGCCGGTATCGGCATTGATGTAGAGCGGCAACGACGGTAGTTGAGATATCAAGCTTAACCTGGTTTTTTCGAAGTTAGGACGAAAGCGTTCCAAGCTCTGTTGCAAAAACTCGACAAGATTGATGCGTGTAAGTTGATAACTCAAATCGCCAGAGTCGGCCAGATTGATCTGGTGGATGTCATCAATCAGTTTATTCAGGCGCAAGACTTCTTCGTGCAAAGATTTTAAGGCGGTAGGGTTGAGATGGCGGATGCCATCGAGCATGGCCTCAATCTCGCCACGTATCACGGTCAGCGGAGTGCGCAATTCATGCGAGATATTCGCCAGAATTTTTCGGCGTTGCACCTCGTTGTGTTGCAACGATTGTGCCATCGAGTTAACTTGCTGTGTCAGTTCACCTAGCTCATCCTGACTGATGACGTTAGCCCGGGCATCAAACTGCCCCTGCGCAATGCGCCTGGTGACACTTTGCAGCGATACCACCGGGCGCAATAAATGGCGCGCCAGCCACACGGAAAACAAAATAGCAAACAGCGTCAGGCCAGCCGCCAGCCATAACATCTGGCGAATCT
>JANYFV010000252.1 GCA_025359635.1 Undibacterium sp.
GTTTGCTGATCGGCCGTCGCAGTTAAGGCGATGCGCGGCACTTCTGGAAAGCGTTCGTGCAGAATCGATAGCTTGATATATTCCGGGCGGAAATCATGACCCCATTGCGAGACACAATGCGCCTCATCAATCGCAAACAGCGCCAGCGGCGTTGCTGATAAAAGCTCCAGGCAGCGCTGCGTCATTAAGCGTTCTGGCGCGATATATACCAGATCGATTTCGCCATTGCGCATCAATTTTTCTATGCGCAGTGATTCATCAAAGGTCTGGGTAGAATTTAAAAAAGCCGCGCGCACGCCAACTTCTTCCAGCGCATCGACCTGATCTTGCATCAGCGCGATCAGCGGCGACACCACGATGCCCACACCGTTGCGTATCATCGCCGGAATCTGGTAGCACAGCGACTTACCGCCGCCGGTAGGCATCAAGACCAGCGCATCGCCACCCTTGACGACATGATCCACAATTTGCCCTTGCTGCGAGCGAAAAGCCGGGTAGCCAAATACCGTTTGCAATAAGTGCAGCGCGCGGTCTTGCGTGCTGACGGATTCGAGCGTGTCGGGCATAGGTATTGCGGTATCGGTCAAACTAATCTGCCCAAACGATAGTGCCGGTATAAGCGGTGACCAGGATCATCAAACCAAACGCAATCCGGTACCAGGCAAAGGCATTGAAATTATGCGAGCTGATATAACGCAACAGCCAGCGCACACAGAAAAATGCCGAGACAAAAGCCGCGATGGTGCCCAGGCCAAACATAGGAATATCCGCTGCCGACAATTCTTCACGTGCCTTGTACAAAGAGTAAACCGTAGCGCCGAGCAAAGTCGGGATCGCAAGGAAGAAAGAGAATTCAGTCGCCGCTTTGCGCGAGAGACCAAACAACATGCCGCCGATAATCGTTGCGCCAGAACGGCTGGTGCCAGGAATCAGGGCGAAGGATTGCGCCGCGCCGATCTTCAAGGCATCGAGCATACTCATGTCGTCGATGCTATGGATGCGCGCATGGCCAATATCGTGTTCGTCCACGCCTTTGTGTTTGCGCTCGACCAAGAGAATAATCATGCCGCCGATAATGAAGGCGAGCGCGACTGGCACTGGTGCGAATAACACTGCTTTAATCTTTTTACTGAACAACAGGCCGAGTACGGCTGCTGGCAAGAAGGCGACGAAGAGATTCACGGCAAATTTGCGCGCGCTTGATTGGCTGCCAAGGCCGGCAATCACCGACGCAATTTTCTGGCGGTACTCCCAACACACGGCAAAAATCGCGCCGGCCTGGATCACGATTTCAAATACTTTGATTTTTTCACCAGGTAAGTTCAGCAAGCTGCCTGTCAGTATCAAATGTCCTGTTGAAGAAATCGGCAAGAATTCAGTCAAGCCCTCAACGATACCCATGATGAGGATTTTTGCAGCGAAGAGAATATCCATAATTTACTTGAAAAAAGAGTAAGAGAGTGAAGGAGAATAGCGAAATTACAGCGGCACGAAGCTTAACACGCGGGAGTATTAATCGCTGCCTAAGTTTTAAGCAAATAGGGAGTTATAGACTGAACGGAGTGGTCAAATTTTCTAGCTCAGTCAACCATCGCATCGCAAACACACGCTCATCGCCACACATTTCCTCAGAAGCTTGCAAGCCGGCGCAACAAGCCGGGCGTTCCGGTTGACCAAAAATCGCGCAGCGTAGATCATCTGTGAGTTGGATGCAAGGCACGCCTGCAGGTTTGCCCTTGGGCATGCCGGGTATGGGGCTAGAGATAGATGGAGCGATGCAACAGGCGGCGCATAAGGGGCGGCATTGAAGGAGTTTGATCATGCGCGCATTTTACCGGAGTCAACGCACAGCAGTGGCGCGTTGACGGGTATTTGGTTAAAACTGGTTCTCCATCCAGATTCAGAAAAGGCACATTAATCACGTCCGGCTAACAAACAAAAACAACCTGCGACCATTCCTGCAACACCGGTTTGAAGTAGTGTTGCCAGCTGAAAACCGCCGAGAAAATAATGACCTGTCAAACGTGTCGCTATCGCAACAAGACACAGTAACATCCCGGCAAAGCCAATCAAACGGCCAGCTGTTAGTAATAATTTATTCATGCTCGTTACCTTTAAATAAAACGTTCTGTCAGAGTGTCAGAGAATGCGATGTGACATTTGATTTTATGATGCGGTTTTTTCCCACTTAATATCGGCAAAAGAATTGACTTGATTAAAGCCGCTAGATCCGTGAGGATTGCCAATTCCATACACCACTACATGCCCCGGAAAATCTTTCGATATTTCATCTGCATCTTTGGTGATTTGAGAGTAAATCAGGCGGTTTTTTCCCATATTCATTCCGGTAATAAACGCGACATCGCGCACCCAAAAACCAGCGGTGTACATTCTTGCATCCCCCAATTTTTGATGCTCACTTGGATTGTTCATCATTCTGATATCGGCAAGGATAGCGTCCATTTTTTTCTTCTCATCCGCCGGCAAATTATGAATAAACGCGGAGAACCCATGTGATAAACGTGCGGAAATAAAAGCCATAGCATTACCTCTCAATTGATTAAAAATATAGTCTAAGTGATAGCAAGGAGTCGATAGGTTGTAATTCGCTTTACGAAGAAAAAAGTATTCGTTTCCAAAGTGAAATATTTTTTGTTTATTCAAGCAGACTAAGTATCTGCTCGATAGTCAAATGATGTCAAGAGTATATTTTGTGCTGGCAAAAGTCGTGTATGGATAATGCAAAAAAAATGCCGCACAAGGCGGCACAAGGGAGAACTTTTTGTAGTGCGGCTTGACCGCATGTCTAGGGAAGCACGGATTTATTCAGCATTTTCTTTTTGATGAAATGGTGCAAACCAGCAAACGAGAAATGAAGGTATCGTCGCAATCATCACCACAATGAAGTAACTGGTGTAACCAATAAGCTGTTGTAAATGACCACTGACGATACCTGTGGTGAGACCACATAAGCCCATCAGTCCCGTACCAAAAGCATAATGTGTAGTGGTGTATTTTCCCGGTGCTAGTTGTTGCATCAAGTAGATCATGAAACCGACCGAGCCGAAGCCGAAGAAGAACTTTTCGATTGCGACACCAGCGGTGATGACTAAGAGATTTGTCGGTTGTGCCATGCTCATCAGGAGGAAGGTGACGTTGGGAATATTCACAGCACAGCACAACAAAAATAGAGTCGGTTGCAATCCACGTTTGGCGACAAACATGCCGCCTAATAACGAGCCGACTAAAACAGCGATCAGACCATAGGTTCCATAGATAATTCCTAGTAATTCATTGGTTAAACCCAGACCACCTTTGGCGATTGGATCGACCATGAAAAAGGGACCGATTTTTTCCAGGAAACCTATACTCAGGCGGAATAAAAAGGCGAAGGCAATCATCAGCCAGACATCACGCTTTTGAAAAAAAGTGACGAACGAATCTGACAATATATGGAAGGCGGCACCTAGGCTGGTTGGCGTATTTTCTGCCTTGGCGCCATCAGGCATGGAACGCATATGCCAGAACGCCATCAATACCGTAATGCCGGCAACGATAAAGAAAATAATGCGCCAGGCATCAACCCATTCTGGCCCGAATGATTTAGGGTCGTGATGAAAAAAATCAGAGTGCAATTTGCCACTAAGGTAGACCAGACCACCGGAGGCAATGATAGGGCCGATGTTCCAGCTCAGACTCTGAATGCCACAATACAATGATTGTGATTTGCTATCTAAAGAGGTGACATACACGCCGTCTGAGGCAATATCTTGTGTTGCACCGAGAAATGAAATTGCCCAAAAAAGTACCATAAGTATTGGCATGTAGTTAGGCAAAGACATCGCCAGCGCAACACCCGCAAAACCAAGTGCTATGGTCAATTGCGTGCAAATGACAAAGAATTTTTTGGTTTTATACATTTCTACAAATGGCGCAAACAACGGCTTGATGGTGTAGGCCAGAATCAAATAACTTGCATATTCCGCTGCCTGACCATTACTCATGCCCATATTTTTGAACATGATGGCAGTGACGCTGGTCAGTGTCATGTAGGTGAGCGCCATCGTGAAGTAACCGGATGGCACCCACAATAATGGTGATTTTTTTGATTTTGTCTCTTGCATAAAGGCTTTCTTTTTTATATTTGCAGTCTTTGCCGCAAAAGGGTCTTGAGTGATTCGGTGATTTATTTTTTATACAATTTTATGAAAAGGTTTTCATAAAAGAGAATAGCATGAACATCAAAGCTTCCATTAAATTTTTTTACATTTTTATCGCATTAGGATTTTGTGTGTTTTTGTCATCCCCGTCCGCGCCGGAATAAAGGCGATTACGCTGTTTTGGACTTTGGTTGAGTTACTTCATTGCGCTTGCACATGTGCTCAACTAAGGTGCGATGCGCTGGCAGATCACGCACTGCATGTTGCGATACTTGGGCGATCATCACAAATTCTTTTTTCGCTTCTTCAAAGCGCGGATAAGCGAGTGAATTGGGATTTAAGCTTGTCTTAAATTCCATTCCATACAACACGTATTGCCAGCTCGATGGTGGGTACATTTCCAGATCCGTGATGAAATCCATGCGATGCGGCGGGCGGCAGCGCCACATGGCTAATTTATCGCGCAGGCTTTCAGGTATCGAGCGTGGATCGGCATTGTCTATCCAGAATTGATTGTCAGTGCGCTGTGTTAAACAGTAATGCATTTTGACGAAATCAACCACGCGTTCGTAGCGCTCTTTCATCATCTGATTAAATACTTTTGCAACCGGGGCAGTATCGCCATTGTGCGGAAACAGAAAGCTCACCAAATAGGCGGCGGTCTCGATCAAGCCTATTCCTGACGCTTCGAGCGGCTCTAAGAAGCCACCAGACAAGCCAACCGCGACACAGTTTTTAATCCAGTGAACTTCGCGGTAACCGACGTTCAACTTCAACATTCTAGGATTGGTCTCGCCAGAAGCTGGCCCGATATAATCGCGTAAAACCTGTTCTGCGCGCCCATCATCGGTATGCCGACTAGAATACACATAGCCCACGCCACGCCGTTGTTGAAGGCCGATATCCCATATCCAACCCGCTTCTTTTGCAGTCGAGATAGTGTACGAGGGAATGGGGGCGTCTTCATGTGGGTAGGGCACTTGCACAGCCAAAGCTCTATCGACAAAGAGCACATCATCAATTTTACGAAACGGTGAACCTAAGGCATCGCCAATCAAGGTGGCTCGAAAGCCGGTGCAATCGATATATAAATCGGCTGTGAGTGCACCATGTTCATTGGTGGCCACTGATGCAATCGCCCCGTCATCATCAAGCGCTACTTTTTCTACGGTGGCTAATATATGTTCAACCCCGAGCGATCTGGCGTGCTCACTTAGCATTGCGGCAAAGCGTGCTGCATCGAAGTGGTAGGCATAATTCATCGGGCCGAGAAAATCGCCATCGTCAATACGTTTTGGGCCACGCGATGCATCGGCAACACATTTTTGCATGGTGACTGCTTCGGCAAATGGTGCCACTTTATCTGCAGCGCCAAGTAACCAATAGGGGAGTAATTCTGGCCCGCCTTGTTTTTGGCTGGGCATACTGAAGGGGTGAAAATAATGATCTATACCAGGAGCGCCTTGTGGCCGCACCCAATCAACAAATTTAATACCTTGCTTGAATGTCGCATTGCATTCACGCACGAAGCGCGCTTCGTCGATACCAATCGCTGATAATGTTCCTCTGATCGAAGGGAAAGTGCCTTCACCGACGCCAATGATGCCGATCTCTTTTGACTCGACAACAGTGATACGAATGGCCTTGTTTGCACCTGCACCTAGAGTGCGTGCCAGAAATGCGGCGGTGAGCCAACCGGCAGTACCACCGCCAACAATCAATATATTTGAAATCGGTTTCATTTTTTGATGTTCTTTTCAATATCCACTTACAAATTTCAATAAATTCGCGTGGTTAATCCACAACGGAAGTCAATAATACGGCAAAAAAGACACAAAATCATCAATTAAATTAACACTCAATTCTAAAAATAGGTATTATGAAATCGTTTTCACATTATTTGAAAACGATTTCAAATGGCAATATTGCCCAATTTGATTTTTTCGTCGTCGGAAAACCGATCCCCATACACCCAGAAGGAGACATATGAAAAATCGTACATCACAAATAAGAAAAATTGCAGGCTCGCCAATACAACTGGCCATATTTTCGTTGATCGCTGGCATCAGCTCGGCGCATGCACAAGAACAAACTCAAGCGCAAATTCAGGCGCAATCAAAAGCTGCGACTGAAGCCGGCACAATTGCAGAAGTAGTCGTTACCGGAACCAAGCGCGCGACTTCATTGCAACGTACACCGGTCGCTATCACCGCACTTAATTCAGCGACACTTGATGATGCACACGTGCTGACTTTGCAAGACGTTGTCAATCTTGTTCCTGGTTTTTCAGCAACAGCGCAAGGCGATCATGGCGTTATGACAATGACATTGCGTGGCGTTGGTAACGACAGCGCGAAGACTGAATATGCTGATCCAGAGGTGGCATCTTTTGTTAATGGCATCTACTCGCCACGTCCTGAAGGTGCAACGGCTCTC
>JANYFV010000261.1 GCA_025359635.1 Undibacterium sp.
GGTTACATAATCGCGCGCCGACTTTATCCTCTAATTCTTTTATATAGCGACTCACGGTCGATAAATCAGCTTGTAATTCGGCGGTAGCAGCAGATAATCCATCAGCAGCCACGACCACGCAAAAAATGCGCAGCAGGCGGATGTCGGCATCTGAGATGGCGTTCAGGTATTGCTCTATCCCTGAGCCTTGCTTGTGATTGTGCTCAACTAAACTTGTAGATTGCGTCATTCTCATTGCTTTCAGATCGGGCTAAGATAATAGGAATTTGCTGTGACTAACATAGTTTAGTGGCAGTGTAAGGAAAACGTTTTTTTCATACAGACAAAAATACAGGATTTTTATGGCTAACCACGAATTCGCCTATCGCTCTAGCGGCACTTATTTGAACAGCCCACAAAGGGTAAATGCCTTGACTATGCCATTTGCCGTAGCGGGGTTGACCTTTGATGGCGCAGTGACCAATCGCCCAGGCGCCCGTTTCGGACCGCAGGCGATCCGGCTTGCTTCGCAAATGTTGTGTGATGCTACCCATCCCCATTTCGATACTACGCCACTTGGCCACTTGTGTGATGCGGGCGATCTGGCATTGCCCAATACCGGCATCGATGCGATGCGTGCTGCCTTGATGCCCCAAGCCATAGAGCTGCTGGCGGCGCATCATATGGTGTGGCTGGGCGGTGATCATTCGATCACGCTGCCACTGCTTCGTGCGCTCAATAAGGTACATGGCGGGCCGGTTGCCATTGTCCATTTCGATGCGCATTGCGACACATGGACGAATCATTTTGGCGAACCTTCGGGGCATGGCACCTGGGTGTACGAGGCAATGCAAGAAGGGCTGCTGATACCAGAGGCGACAATGCAGATAGGCATACGTTCGTCCGGCGAGCGCGAGGCGCGCGAATATGTCAATACCATGGGTGGCCGGGTGTTTACTGCACGTGAGTTGCGTGGCCTAGAAAGCCCGCAACAACTTGCGCCAATCCTCGACAAAATCCGCGCGCGAATGGCAAAAGCAGGTAATCCTCCAGTATATCTGACGCTTGATATTGACTGTCTCGACCCGGCCTTTGCACCAGGTACCGGCACGCCGGAGCCCGGTGGAATGACCTCAGCCCAAGTATTGTCAATGATCGAAGAATTGGTGGATTTGAATTGGATAGGCATGGATTGTGTCGAAGTAGCGCCGCCTTATGATCATGCCGAATTAACCAGTAATGCTGCGTCAACTTTTGTCTGGACTTATTTGTGTGGGCAAATGATGAAACACGCAATGAAATGAGCTTAAAGCTACACGTTGCGTCATGCAAATGAATACTCTCTCATTCTTCATAACCCGATGTTATGGACGCCTTTTTTGCTCACGGCCGTTGATGTGAGCATTGGTATCAATTAGCGCCCGACCACATGACACGCAACAAGGCGCCCGGCTATCTTACGTAAAGCTGGAGCTTCGTTGTGACAGCGTTGCTCGGCAAACGGGCAGCGCGGTGAGAAAGCACAGCCTGGCGGTGGATTAAGCGGGCTAGGTAATTCGCCGATGATGCGCATGCGCTCTTTGCGGTCTTGCTGGCGAATCGCAGGCGTGGCACTGATTAATACTTTGGTGTACGGATGCAATGGTTGATTAAAAATTTCCTGCTTATCGCCATATTCGACCGTGCTACCGAGGTACATCACCAGCAAGTCATCTGCGACGTGTTCGACCACGCCCAAATTATGCGAGATGAAGACATAACTGGTGCCGTAAGATTCTTGCAGGTCCATGAACAGGTTTAAGATTTGCGCCTGGATTGAGACATCGAGCGCCGAGACTGGCTCATCCGCAACCACGATCGCAGGCCCTAGCATCATGGCGCGCGCGATAGCCACGCGTTGCCTTTGCCCACCTGAAAACATATGTGGATAGCGCTGCGCGTGTTCTGGGCGCAAGCCAACCCGTGCCAGCATGGCATCTACCTGCTCACGTCGCTCTGCCCGCGTTAGTGCAGTGTTGATGAATAAGGGTTCTTGCAAGGTCGAGTCGATAGTTTTGCGTGGATTAAGCGAGGCGTAGGGATTTTGAAATACCATTTGCACGCCGCGTCTTATTGTGGGGTTGCGCGCGCCGCCGTTGCTTGCCACGTCGACCCCTTCAATCAGGAGTCGACCTGTCGTTGGCGCTTCTATCATCGTCAATTGTCGTGCCAGAGTAGATTTGCCACAGCCAGATTCACCTACGACAGCCAGCGTGCGCCCTCTGGTTAAGGTGAATGAGACGCCGTTAAGCGCCTTCACGACTGCCTTCTCTCGTAAAAATCCTTGGCTAACAAAATAATGACGCGTGAGATTATCTGCTTCGAGGAGTGTTGGTTCTGGTTTCATCACGATTTCACTTGCGGGTGGTGGCAACGCAGGCCATTAATTAATTCAGGACGGTTGGTGTGACATGCTTGATCCGCGTGCGCGCAGCGTGGTGCGAGCAAGCAGCCGTTTGGCCTGTCATAACGCCCCGGCACCACACCTGCTAATGCGGCAAGACGGCGCGCACCTTTATTGTGCTCTGGGATGGCCGCCAGCAGAGAGTGCGTGTATGGGTGTGATGGATGGTCAAATAGTTGCGTCACTGGCGCCTGTTCCATGATTTGTCCAGCGTACATGACATTCACGCTGCTGGTCATTTCTGCGACCACCGCCAGATCATGGGTGATCAATACCAATGCCATGTGTTGTTCTTGATGCAGTCGCAATAGCAAATCCATGATCTGCGCTTGTACTGTTACATCGAGTGCAGTAGTTGGTTCATCGGCGATGAGAATTTTTGGCTTGCAACTAAGCGCCATGGCGATCATCACACGCTGATTCATGCCGCCAGACAGTTGGTGGGGATAACAATCGAAACGACTTTTTGGATCGGGAATTTCGACCAAAGCCAATAACTCAAGTGCACGATTGCGCAGTGCCGGACCGCGCAAACCCAGATGCGCCCGCATCGGTTCCATTAACTGATAGCCGATGGTGTAAGAGGGGTTCAGGCTACTCAGCGCATCCTGAAAAATCATCGCGATATCTTTGCCAACGATCTCTCGTCGTGTGCGCGCAGATAAACCCAAAAGATCGTGACCATTAAAACGCATGACATCAGCACTGACACGCCCTGGTGCATCAATCAATCCCATTAAAGCCATCATCGTGACTGATTTACCAGAGCCGGATTCGCCGACGATGCCAACCCGTTCGCCTTCTGCTACGCACAGGTCAATGCCATCTACCGCAATGCTGGCTTTGCCGGGTGCGCCGAATTCTACTCTGAGATTTTTGACAGTGAGTAAGTTCATCGCGTTAACCTAGACGTTTCAGTTTAGGGTCGAGTGCATCACGCAAGCCGTCGCCCATCAGATTGATGCTCAGCACCGAGACGAGTATGGTCAAGCCCGGCATAGTCACAACCCAGGGCGCACGATCGATGTATTCACGCGCGGCAGCGAGCATGGTGCCCCACTCAGGTGTTGGCGCTTGTACGCCCAAGCCAAGAAATCCCAACGCGGCGGTTTCCAATATGGCAGCGGAAAAACTCAAGGTCGCGTTGACGATCAGTGGTGGCATACAATTCGGTAGCACGGTATTGACCATTAGACGTAAAGTGCTGGCACCGGCTACGCGACTAGCGGTGACGTATTCTTTGTTGATCTCTCCTAGAGCAGCTGCGCGCGCCAGGCGTGTGTAGCCCGGCAGGGCGCCGATGGCAATCGCGATCATGGTATTGGCTAAGCCCGGGCCTAGCACCGTGATCACGCATATGGCCAGTAACAAACCTGGCAATGCCAGTAGTATATCCATCACACGCACAATTGCGGGCCCAGCATAATGTGGAAAAAAGGCCGCCGCAAGCCCAAGCAATACGCCTGGCACCATCGAAAATATAACTGACAATACGCCGATGGAAAGCGAAACCCGCGCGCCATGCATTAAGCGTGACAAAATGTCGCGCCCAAGTTCGTCAGTGCCAAGAAAAAAATGCATGCTGCCGCGTACATCCCAGCAGGGTGGCATCAACATGTGATCACGAAATTGCTCGATCGGATCGTAAGGCGCTAGCCACGGAGCAAACAAAGCCGCTAGCGCAATGAATAGAAATACGATAGTTGCAAGCAGTGCGCCTTTGTTTTCTGCGTAACTACTCAAAAATGCAAGCAAGGCAGACGGCTCAGTCTGGCTTTGTTGAGGTGTTTCTAGTTGAATTGTTTGAGGCATCGTCAATGCTCCGACCGGATCCGCGGATTCACCACGGTGTAGAGTAAATCAACCAGCAGATTCACCGCAATGAAGATGCTAGCCGACATCAAAATAGCAGTTTGAACGACCGGATAATCGCGCCTCGCGATTGAATCGATAAGCCACTTGCCTATACCCGGCCAGGAAAAAATGGTTTCGGTGAGTACCGCTCCAGCTAGAAGGCTTCCCGTTTGCATACCCACCACGGTCATCACAGGAATGAGCGCATTACGTAATGCATGTACCAGCACCACCCGAGCGGGAGAAAGTCCTTTGGCGCGTGC
>JANYFV010000341.1 GCA_025359635.1 Undibacterium sp.
AGTTAATTATCGCTAAAATGTTGGCTGGTAACAGCTGAATTGTTAATTCGAATTTTAGTGAAGTTTGTAAATAGATTTTTTTGTACTTTCTAAAAAAGTGCTTGCCCGGATGGTGAAATTGGTAGACACAAGAGACTTAAAATCTCTCGATCGTAAGGTCGTGCCGGTTCAATTCCGGCTCCGGGCACCAAATATAAAAAGAAAACCCGCACTTCGCAAGAAGTGTGGGTTTTTTTATTCCTGATACACTGTAATTTTTACTTTGAAAATGCCGATGGAAGCGACCAAAGTCATTGAATTTGAACGTCCGCAAATGGATCTCGGCAGTAGTTGTACTGCGGCTGCCTGGGCGCGGGTGCCAGCAGAGCCAAGTGCGCTTGAGCGAGAAAGCCTAAAAGCGCGTATTAAGCAATTGCTGCAAGAAAAACAGGCAGTGTTGGTTGCGCATTACTATGTTGACGCTGAGCTGCAGGATCTGGCAGAGGAGACCGGAGGTTGTGTTTCTGACTCGCTGGAAATGGCAAGATTTGGCCGCGATCATCCAGCTAAAACTCTGATTGTCGCTGGTGTCAAATTCATGGGCGAAACTGCTAAGATACTCAGCCCGGAAAAAACTATTCTCATGCCGGATCTAGATGCCACCTGTTCGCTTGATTTGGGTTGTCCGGCGGAGGACTTTGCCGCGTTTTGTGACGCTCATCCAGATCGAATTGTCGTCGTATATGCCAATACCAGCGCCGCTGTAAAGGCACGCGCTGACTGGATGGTGACATCTAGCATAGGTTTGGATATCGTGGCGCATTTGCATGCCCAAGGTAAGAAAATTCTTTGGGCGCCAGATAAACACTTAGGCGCATATATTCAGAAACAGACTGGTGCTGATATGCTGCTTTGGCAGGGATCTTGTTTGGTACATGATGAATTCAAAGGTATAGAACTAGATATTTTAAAAGAGCAGCATCCAGACGCGAAAATTTTGGTGCATCCGGAGTCGCCGGCCGCCGTGGTGGCGCTGGCGGATATGGTTGGCTCGACTTCACAAATGATTCATGCGGCTATGACCATGGATGCACAAGAATTTATTGTCGCGACGGATAATGGTATTTTGCATAAAATGAAAATGGCGGCGCCGGGCAAGCGATTTATCGTTGCGCCGACCGCAGGTAACAGCGCAACTTGTAAAAGTTGTGCGCATTGCCCCTGGATGGCAATGAACGGTTTGGCAAACTTACTTCAGGCACTGGAAACGGGTAGCGGCGAGATCCAAGTTGACCCAGTTGTCGGACAAAAAGCCAAGCTTTGTATTGACCGCATGCTAGATTTCGCGGCTGCAAAAAAAGCTAATGTGCGTCCAGGTCCTGATCTTGTCAAAGAACAAAAATTATTTTCAGGTATAGGGCCAGCATGAGTATTACGATGAAAAATGCGCCAGTGAGCAATTTAAAAAATAGCTATGCGCGGTTTGACGCTGCTTTGGCGCAGGCCTTGCAGGACAATGTCACAATTGCGTTGGAAGAAGATGTTGGTGCTTGTGATCTCACCGGAGAGTTAGTGCCGGCAGGCCAGCGCGTCAATGCGCAGGTTGTAGTTCGTGAGTCGGCTGTATTATGTGGTGCGCCTTGGCTTGATGCCGTGATGGCGGCGCTGGATGCCTCGATTAGCGTCGACTGGCAGTATGCAGAAGGCGATTTAATGAGTGCAAATAGTATTGTTTGTAAAATCAACGCACCAGCTCGCGCACTGTTAACTGCTGAGCGTAGCGCATTAAATTTTCTTCAGTTGTTATCCGCGGTAGCAACCGCAACCCGCAATTACGTCAACATTATCGCTGGTACTAAGGCAGCGATTCTTGATACCCGTAAAACCTTACCTGGTTTGCGTTTGGCGCAAAAATACGCGGTACGGGTTGGCGGCGGACAGAATCAACGGTTGGCACTGTATGACGGCATTCTCATTAAAGAAAACCATATCGCAGCAGCAGGCGGCATTGCCGCATCGTTGCAAGCGGCGCAGGCACTGAATGCTGGGGTCAGCATTCAAGTAGAGGTGGAGAATCTCGATGAATTGCAGCAAGCATTGAAATCTGGCGCACGGTCAATTTTACTGGATAATTTTACTACTGAAATGATGCGCTCTGCAGTGGATTTGACTGCTGGTAAAGCCTTACTTGAAGCCTCTGGCGGAATTGACATGCGTTCGGTGAGAGCGATTGCTGAAACTGGTGTCGATAGAATTTCTATCGGTAGCTTAACCAAAGATATTAAGGCAACAGACTATTCTTTACGCATTGTTTGACTTGAATTTAACTGAGCGCAGTAGCTTCGCGCTCAGCTGTGGTCTTAGAAAATTATTTTTTCCGTTTTGGCGATAATACTGTGGCCAACGCCTTGGGCATGGTTTCTGGATAATCCCGGCTAAAATGCAGTCCGCGACTTTCTCTTCTTGAGAGGGCGCTGTCGACGATCAGAGACGCTACTTCTACCAGATTGCGCAACTCCAATAAATTATTGGTGATGCGGAAGTGGGCGTAATACTCGTCAATCTCTTCCTTGAGCAATTGAATGCGATGTTTGGCACGTTCCAGACGTTTCGTCGTGCGTACAATTCCTACGTAATTCCACATAAACCGACGTAGTTCATCCCAGTTGTGTGCAATCACAACTTCTTCGTCGGCATCGCTGACACGGCTTTCATCCCAATCCGGTAAGTAAGGTACAGCAATGACTTCTTGCGCTGCGATATGTTGCGCAGCCGCCTTTCCTATGACCAGGCATTCTAATAACGAGTTACTTGCAAGGCGATTGGCGCCATGCAATCCAGTGTAGGCAGTTTCGCCCACTGCGTATAAGCCAGGTAAATCTGTTCTGCCCATGGTGTCCGTGACTATTCCACCGCAAGTAAAGTGGACTGCGGGAACCACTGGAATAGCTTGCTTGGTGATGTCAATTCCCAGTTCTAGACAACGGGCATAGATGGTGGGAAAGTGTTCTTTTAAAAATTCTGGCGGTTGATGGCTTATGTCTAGGTCAACATAGTCCAGACCACGTTTTTTCATTTCAAAATCGATCGCCCTTGCGACCACATCACGAGGTGCTAGCTCTGCGCGATCATCGTGCAATGGCATAAATCTTGTGCCGGCAGCGGCGCCAGCTTCAATCGGTAACTTTAAAATACCGCCTTCACCACGTACGGCTTCGGTGATAAGAAATGATTTAGCGTAAGGGTGATATAAGCACGTCGGATGAAATTGCATGAACTCCATATTTGCGACCCGGCAGCCTGCGCGCCAAGCCATTGCAATCCCGTCTCCAGTGGCTGTATCTGGGTTGGTCGTATAGAGATAAACTTTTCCTGCGCCACCAGTCGCCATAACAGTATGTTGCGCGGTAAAAGTAAAAACTTCGCCACTCCTGACATCTTGAACATATAAGCCGAGACAGCGTTGCGTTAAGTTTGAATCGCCAATTTTAGTTGAGGTGATAACGTCGATCGCATAGTGGTGTTCAAACAGGCTGATATTTGGATGCGCTCTTACTTGCTGCTCTAAAGTGACTTGGACCGCGTGCCCAGTCGCATCAGCAGCATGAATGATGCGTCGTTGACTATGCCCACCCTCACGGGTTAAATGAAAGCCCAATTCCGCCTCGTCGTCGGGCGTGAAGGGGACACCTTGTTCTATTAGCCAATCAATCGCTTCGCGGCCATGTTCGATGATGTAACGGGTTGCGCCTTCATCGCATAATCCGCCACCGGCGATTAATGTATCGGAGATATGTTGTTCATGGCTATCTGCAGAGTCAAGTACCGCTGCGATGCCGCCTTGAGCCCAATCACTGGCGCCATCGAGTAAGGTGCGCTTTGAAATAACTGCCACTTTGCGGGTTTTTGCTAAGTGTAGTGCGACCGACAAACCTGCTAATCCACTGCCAACAATTGCTACATCGAATTTCATCATAAAACACACCGTTCATAGGGGGCGAAAATTATCAAGACTAAACTATAGGCGATTTTTGCTAAGCTGATTCCTTTATAAATATTAATCGACCCTCAATATCTTCATTATTCACACTGCTTTCAATAATTTTTTTCATTTAATAAAAATACATGGAGAGATTTAAAAGAAATAGATCAAACCGCTTGACACAATGCTTTGCCACTTGATTTAATGCTGGATGCAGATTTTCTGCTTTCCGTGATAGATGCACGACCAATAAAAAACTCGAAACATCATCGCGAAGTTAAATTTTTGTGAGGGGACATAAGTGAATAAAACTGATTTGATCGAGCATATTGCAAAAACAGCAGATATTTCTAAAGCGGCGTCATCACGCGCATTAGATGCCATTATTGGCGCTGTAAAAACGACCTTGAAAAAAAATGGTACTGTAACTCTTGTTGGGTTTGGTACGTTTTCTGTCGGTAAACGTGCCGCAAGAACAGGCCGTAATCCGCGTACTGGCGAAGCAATTAAAATCAAAGCAGCTAAAGTTCCCAAATTTAAACCTGGCAAAGCTTTGAAAGATGCGGTAAACTAATGCACTTCGTGGTGCGGTGACATGCGCCACTTGTTGTCAGTTGATGTGATGGGGCGCTTAGCTCAGTTGGTAGAGCGGAGCCCTTACAAGGCTTAGGTCGGGAGTTCGAGCCTCTCAGCGCCCACCATAAACTGGCAATTGAAGTGAAGTAAATTAGGAGTGGTAGTTCAGCTGGTTAGAATACCGGCCTGTCACGCCGGGGGTCGCGGGTTCGAGTCCCGTCCACTCCGCCAAAAAACTAAAAAGGCGAACGAAAGTTCGCCTTTTTTCATATTCAGTAACAGTTCGTTATTTTGATCGGTTGAGCATGTTTGAGTATATTCGTACACATCAAAAAGTTATGCAGCTACTTTTGTTGCTAATTATTTTTCCATCTTTCGCTTTTTTTGGTATAGAAAGCTTTACCCGTTCGCGTGGCTCAGATAATTCTGTTGCAACAGTCGGCAGCTATTCGATTAGCCAGCAAGAGTTCGACTCTGCACAGCGCGATCAATTGGATAGGTTGCGTCAGCAGTATGGGCAGCAGATTGATTCTAAAATGTTAAATACGCCTGAAGCCAAGCAAAGCATTTTAGATGAGTTGATTTCACGTAAAGTGTTGGCAATTGAAGTTGTGAATAATCACTTATCAGTCGCAGACCAGACTTTACAACAAAATATACTTTCAACAGCTGGGTTAACAAAACCAGACGGTAGTTTTGATACTGATCGATATAAAAGTTTGCTCGCAGTGCAAGGAATGACACCCTCGATGTATGAGCAAAGACTGCGTCAAGACCTGATTGTTCAGCAGTTATTGAGTACGGTGGAAGCAACTTCATTTATACCTAAGTCGGTTGCTGAACGTGTTGCAGGCATTTTTGAACAAGAGCGTGAAGTGCAATTGATGGATATTAAGTTAATTGACTACGTCACCAAAGTAAACGTGACAGACGCAATGCTGAAAACTTACTACGAAAAAAATACGGCGGAATTTGAAATCCCTGAATTGGTTAAGGCTGAGTATGTCGTTTTAAATAATGAAGCACTTGCAGCACAAGTGACGGTTTCTGACGCCGAGTTGCAAGGGTATTACGAGCAAAATAAAACGGCAAAATATGCAACGGAAGAACAGCGTCGTGCCAGTCATATTTTATTGAATCTAAAAAAAGATGCTAGTGCAGCAGAGCAAAAGGCTGTTAAGGTAAAAGCCGAAGCATTGTTGCTTGAATTACGCAAGAAACCTGAATCATTTGCCGCTTTGGCAAAAGCAAATTCACAAGATCCTGGCTCAGCGGAACGTGGTGGTGATTTAGATTTCTTCGGCAAAGGTGCGATGGCCAAACCATTCGAAGATGCTACCTTTAAACTCAAAGTGAGTGAAATCAGTGATTTAGTGCAGACTGAATATGGTTTTCACATTATTCAATTGACCGCGGTAAAGGCCGGCGCAGTCAAAGCTTTTGATGAAGTGAAAAGTCAAATTTTGGTCGAAGTTAAGAAACAAAAAGCATCGAAACTTTATGCTGAGGCAGCAGAAAGCTTTACTAATATGGTCTACGAACAATCGGATAGTTTGAAGCCAGTAGCTGAAAAACTTAAATTGAAAATTGAGACTGTGTCTGGACTGAATCGTCAAGCCAATCCGAGTTTGCCAGCGTCTGTTCCAGTGAATAGTACAAAATTTTTGAATGCCATTTTTTCAGATGACTCATTAAAGAAAAAACGTAATACAGAAGCCGTTGAAGTTGCGCCAGCTACTTTGATAGCCGGGCGTATCCTAGAATATAAAGCAGCGAGCAAGCGCCCATTTGATGAAGTAAAAGCTGCAATCATGGCGAAGGTCACTCAAACCGAAGCCGCTTCGTTAGTAAAAAAGGAAGGCGAGGCGAAATTGTTGGCCTTGAAAGCTGCAGACAGTACGGTTGGTTTTTCTGACTCAAAAGTAATTTCACGTTTGAAAAATGCAGATGTTCGTGGTGATGCTGCCACCTTGATTATGAAGGCTGATGTGCAAAAATTGCCAGCATTTGTTGGCCTTGATGTCGCAGGTCTTGGTTATTCAATCTACCGTATCTCTAAAGTCAACGCCGGAACTCCAGATCAGACGCGCCGGGCTTCAGAGCAACAGCAGCTGACGAATGCAATTTCTCAGCAGGATGTATATTCTTATGTTGAAGTCCTGAAACAAAAAGCCAAGGTAAAAATTAGTCCATCTGCCTTATCGGTGCAAGCTGCGAAAGCCGATCAGTAAAGCGAATATAGCGCCCAGAAAGAAGGGTGAATTCATTAAAACGACATCTTGAAGATGTCGTTTTTTTTTGTAAAATTAAAACTTTTAATACATCTTCATTTTTTTCAAATTTACGTGGTGGCATACTGTTCACATTTGATTTGAATCAATATCGCATTGTCTTTCCATTGTTATCCTTTAACTTAATTTTTCAACCGAGTGAAATCATGACCATAAGCAAAGAAAATACTTACAACTATCGTGTTGTGCGCCAGTTTTCTGTCATGGCAGTCGTTTGGGGAGTAGTCGGCATGCTGGTTGGCGTGGTGATTGCTTCTCAACTTGCCTGGCCGGAATTTCTAGGGGGGATTCCGTGGCTTAGCTACGGGCGTCTTCGCCCACTACACACTAATGCTGTGATTTTTGCGTTTGGTGGTTGTGCCTTAATGGGGACTTCTTACTACGTGGTGCAACGCACATCAAATGTCAGACTTTTTTCTGATGCCTTAGCTGGCTTTACTTTTTGGGGTTGGCAACTTGTGATTTTGGCGGCTGCAATAACCTTACCTCTTGGTTACACACAAGGTAAAGAATATGCTGAACTTGAGTGGCCAATTGATATTTTGATCGCGGTAGTGTGGGTTGCATATGCCATTGTGTTCTTTGGCACTTTGGTCAAACGCAAAGTCGAACATATTTATGTGGCGAATTGGTTCTATGGCGCTTTTATCGTTGCGGTTGCGGTACTTCATATCGTGAATAGTGCAGCGATACCTGTTTCATTAACTAAATCGTATTCTGCTTATGCTGGCGTGCAAGATGCAATGGTGCAATGGTGGTATGGCCACAATGCCGTCGGTTTCTTTTTGACGGCTGGTTTCTTGGGGATGATGTATTACTTTATTCCAAAGCAAATTGAACGCCCGGTGTATTCTTATCGCTTGTCTATCGTTCACTTTTGGGCTCTTATTTTTACCTACATGTGGGCGGGTCCGCATCATTTGCATTACACGGCATTACCTGATTGGGCACAGTCTATTGGCATGGTATTTTCACTTATTCTATTGGCACCTTCATGGGGTGGGATGGTGAACGGCATCATGACTTTATCTGGAGCGTGGAGCAAATTGCGTTCTGATCCAATTTTACGGTTCTTAATTGTTTCTCTGTCTTTTTACGGAATGTCGACTTTTGAGGGGCCAATGATGGCGATCAAAACGGTG
>JANYFV010000343.1 GCA_025359635.1 Undibacterium sp.
TTTTGCGTTCTGATGACTTAGCAGTGACGCTGAGCCCGGATTTTTCTTCTCGATTTTCTGCCTTACTCGATGCGGAACCCATTGTACTTGCCCCAAAATTTGAACCAGTCAGTGAGCCGCTCTTAGCATCTAACGTGGTCAGGCTCAAACAGCCGCATCTTGCACGTTACGTGGCGATGACGAGCATGGCTGCTGCAGCGGCGGTTGCATTTTTTATGGCACCGCAGATTATTCCGCTTTTTGGCACACAATCAAATTCAGGCATGGTGATCTCAAAAGCTGAACCATCCAACAAAATCCAAGCGGATGGAATACAACTGGCATCAAATTCCAACATCACTGAACTGCCGTCTAAGCCTAGCGAGCAAATAGAAATGTTGCGCGACCCACGCCTTGATAGCTATCTCATGGCGCATCAAAAGTTTTCCCCTTCGATAGGAAATGGCACCCAATTTATCACGCGGGCCAATGCGGTATCGGCAACTCCCGCAGCTTCAGAGAAATAATTGATTATGCTGTTTCAACGAATAAAATTTATCTTGATGGCCTTGATTGTCTTTTGCCTTTCTTCGCTAGTTTACGCGCAGAATGCTGAAATACAGGATATTCAAAATACCTTGCGTAGAGTGCAATCTGCAGCGCAAAAGTTAAATTATTCTGGTATTTTTGTATATCAACAAGCCAACCAAATTCGCACATCACGAATTATGCACGGGGTAGATAGCCAAGGTGAAATTGAAAAATTAGAAATTCTTGATGGAAAACCACGGGAATATATTCGTCGTAATGATGAAGTCTCATGTTACTTACCTGAGAGTAAAACGATACAGGTTGAAAAAAGTGTTACCCAAGAAGTGTTTCCTGCATTATTAAGCAATAATTTTTTATCACTCTCAGATGTCTATTTAATCAAAAAAGCTGAGTTTAGTCGCGTTGCTGGTAATGAATGCCAGATACTGAGCTTTGAGCCAAAAGATAGTTTGCGTTACGGCTATCGCCTGTGTATGGATAAAACGTCTGGTTTATTATTGCGCGCACAAACGGTTAACAGTAAAAATGAGGTGATTGAGCAAATCGCCTTCACGCAAATTTCTATCGGTGACATCGATAAATCAAGGATTAAATCGAGTTTCCCAAATGTGTCGCAATGGCATATTGAAAATCTCACCGTTCAGGCCAATGTCAATTCTGGTTGGTCAGTGAAATTACCTCCGCCTGGATTTAAAAAAACACGTGAAATGAAAAGATTGATCCCCATATCGGCAGCAGCGAATGGTGCGGCCGCTAATTCAACCAAGGCGAACGAGGTTATTCAGATTATTTTCTCTGATGGACTGTCCGCTATCTCAGTCTTCATTGAGCCTGATACTGCCAGCCGCACGGAAGGCAGTTTGCAGCAAGGCGCAATGACGCTGATGGGGCGGCGTCAAGGTGAGTTTTGGTTGACTGTGGTAGGTGAAGTGCCATTTGCCGCAATTAAACAAGTAATGAACTCAATTGAATATAAACCCAAATGATGAGGACACGATGAAAACATCTCAATTTTTTTCTTTCAAAAAAAATGTTTCCACTTTGCTTTCAACTTTATTATTAAGTACCAGTATAGGATTGGTTGGAGCAACGCTAGTCAGTGCGACTCCGCTAGCAGAAGCTGCCCAGGTTGCAGGACTGCCGGATTTTACCGAACTGGTAGAAAAATCAGGACCAGCGGTAGTCAATATTCGCACCACCGAAAAAATAACGGCAGGCCAAAGCATTCCTGGCTTGGAAGATGAGCAGATGCAAGAGTTCTTCCACCGCTTCTTTGGCACGCCTGCCGTTCCTAAGCAATTGCCATCGCCTAAGAACCGCAAGCAAGCACCTCAGCAACAGGAGGAGGAAGTGCAGCGCGGGGTAGGATCAGGCTTCATCATTTCTCAAGATGGCTTTGTTCTGACGAACGCACACGTAGTCGACGGCGCATCTGAAGTCTACGTAAAACTAACCGATAAGCGTGAATTTAAAGCCAAAGTGATTGGTGCCGATAAGCGTACCGATGTCGCTGTGCTGAAAATCGAAGGTGGCAAATTACCGCGCGTGACTATTGGCGATTCCGACAAAATCAAAGCAGGTGAATGGGTCATTGCGATTGGATCGCCTTTCGATCTCGAAAATACCGTTACTGCAGGTATTATTTCCGCCAAAGCACGTGATACTGGCGATTTCCTCCCGCTGATTCAGACTGACGTGGCAGTTAATCCTGGCAATTCCGGCGGGCCTTTAATCAATATGCGTGGCGAAGTGATTGGTATAAATTCTCAAATCTACAGCCGCTCTGGCGGCTACATGGGCATCTCATTTGCCATCCCCATCGACGAGGCCATGCGGGTTGTAGAACAACTGAGAGCCTCTGGCTCAGTGACCCGTGGTCGGATTGGCGTGGTTATTGGCGAGCTGCCTAAAGAAGTTGCGGAGTCAATCGGGCTAGCCAAAGCACAGGGCGCAGTCGTCAGAAAAGTGGAAGTTGGTGGCCCTGCAGACAAAGCTGGTATTCAGGATGGTGACGTGATCTTGAAATTTAATGGAATAGCCGTTGAAAAATCAAGCGACTTGCCACGTATCGTCGGTGCCACTAAGCCCGGCAGTAAGGTTAGCGTTTCAGTCTGGAGAAAAGGTGGTGCACGCGAGCTCAGCGTCATTGTTGCCGAGCTCGAGTCAGATAAAGTGGCGCAAAAATCAGACAAGAAAAGTAAAAAGGAACAAACCAGCAATGCATTAGGCATCTACGTTTCAGATTTAACTGATGCGCAGAAAAAAGAAGTGCCTGGCGGTGGCGTCGCTATTGATAATGTTGAGGGCCCTGCGGCGCAAGTTGGCTTGCGTCCTGGCGACATTATTCTCAGCATGAACAATATCGATGTAAAAGATGCCAAACAGTTTATCGCTATGTTGGGCAAAATTGATACGAAAAAACCGGTCGTCGTATTGGTGCGTCGTGGCGATGCCTCTCAATTTGTGCTGATACGTCCTGTCGTACAATAAAATCTAGTTAATTAATCGAAGCTGCCAGCGTAAAATGCTGGCAGCTTATTTTTTCTGGCGGGTATCCTTTTAAGATGACGCAATTTTCTCTGTATTCACGTAGTTACTGCCATCTTTGTGATGACATGCTAGCGCAATTGCGCGCACACCTAGAGTCCGACCAAGATTTCAAGGCGAAAAATTTAAGTTTTGCCATTAACGTGATCGACGTTGATGCGGATGATGGATTAATTGCACTGTATGATGAATTAGTGCCAGTACTTACGGCTAAGAAGCCTGGCGGGCAAGAAGTCCAAATTTGCCATTATTTCTTGGATGTAAATAAGTTGAAAGAATTTTTTAATGCGTAAAACTAAGGCAAGCTCAGCAGTCGCCGTAGCCGAAGAGTTTTCACTGTTCGGTTACGAACATGAATTGATTTGCGGTGTGGATGAGGCAGGGCGTGGCCCATTGGCCGGGCCGGTGATGGCAGCGGCCGTGATACTTGATCCCGCCAACCCGATTGCTGGACTGCGTGATTCTAAGAAGCTTTCAGAAGCAAAGCGTGACTTGCTTGCCATAGAGATTAAAAAATACGCGTTGGCTTGGGCGGTGGCCGAGTGTTCGGAGCAAGAAATCGACGAACTGAATATTTTGCAAGCGACCATGTTGGCAATGCGTCGGGCAGTTGAGGGCTTATCGGTCACGCCTAGCTTGGCATTGATCGATGGCAATCGTTGTCCCGTGATGCAGGTACGTTCCGAAGCAATTATCAAAGGCGATGATAAAGTGCAGGCAATCTCCGCCGCCTCAATTTTGGCAAAGACGGCGCGTGATCAGCGATTGCAGGAATTACATTTAGCCTATCCGCAATACGCCTTAGATCAGCACAAAGGTTATCCTACCGCTCTGCATATGGCACGTTTGCAAGAGCATGGTGTATCTCCTATTCATAGAAAATCTTACGCTCCCGTGAAGGCCTTACTCAAATCATGAAAGCCATCACCTCACGCGACAATCCGCTGTATAAAGAACTTAAAAACTTGGCAAGCAGTTCGCAAGTACGTCGCAAGACCGGGCGAACTTTGCTCGATGGCATACACTTATGTCAAGCTTATTTGCAGCATTTAGGCGCACCGCAATTATGCATAATGTCTGAATCGAGTCGCGGTCATCATGAAGTCGAATTCATTGTGGCGCAATGCCTCGCCAAGGCGACTCAAACCATCTGCCTTCCAGATGCCTTATATCAAGCCCTAAGCCAGGTCGAGCATGGTATAGGTCTGATGTTTATTATCGCCACCCCAAATCCTGAGTTCCCATTAAAACTGAAAAACTCCTCAGTCGTACTGGATAACCTGCAAGATCCCGGTAATCTCGGTTCGATATTGCGCAGTGCCGCCGCCGCTGGAATTAAAAATGTCTTTTGTAGTATGGGCACAGCATTCGCGTGGTCGCCTAAAGTCATGCGCGCAGGTATGGGGGCACATTTTCTTTTGAATATTTTTGAAAACGTCGATTTGCAGAGCCTTTTGCAAAATGCCCAGATACCAATACTAGCGACCAGTTCTCATGCCGAACAAACGATCTATCAAGTAAAGTTAAATCAGCCCGTGGTCTGGTTATTCGGGCATGAAGGGCAGGGCGTTGCGGAGGATTTGATGGCGCTTGCCAAACATACGGTCACTATTCCGCAAAGGCCGGAGATCGAATCGCTTAACGTCGCCGCGAGTGCAGCGATTTGTTTTTTTGAACAGGTCAGACAAAGCCTTTAAGCTGCCATGCCGACGTTGATCCGGCATGGACAATGGAAGCCCGCCCTAATAGACTCGGACATCCGATTTAATCTCTTGCAATATCGTTGTAGAGATTTCTTCGATTGATTTAGCGGTTGAAGACAGCCAGCGTATACCTTCACGTTTCATCATCGCTTCCGCTTCATTCACTTCATAGCGGCAATTTTCCAACGAGGCATATTTACTGCCCGGGCGGCGTTCGTTGCGAATCTCTGAGAGCCGTTCCGGCGCGATGCTTAATCCAAATATTTTACCTTTGAATTCTGGCAGGGCTGATGGCAGTTTGCCACGCTCGAAATCGTCAGGAATCAGGGGATAATTAGCCGCCTTGATGCCATATTGCATCGCCAGGTACAAGGTGGTCGGTGTCTTTCCTGAACGAGAAACACCGACCAAAATAACATCTGCCGTGGATAAATTTTTGTTCGATTGCCCATCGTCATGCGCTAAAGAATAATTGATCGCCTCTATCCGGTTTTTATATTCTTCGGTGTCGGCAATATTATGGCTGCGGCCAACGCTATGCGTTGATTTAATCCCCAATTCTTGCTCAAGTGGTGAAACGAAAGTTTGTATTAAATCCATATGCAAACCCTTGGATTTAAACACCACACCTGCTAATTCAGCCTGTACCAAGGTAGAAAAAACAATAGGACGGTTACCCTCAATATCAAAGGCATCGTTGATCTTACGTACCGCGTCGTATGCTTTTTCTATCGTATCGATAAAAGGCAGGCGAATTTGCTTAAATTTAAGATCAAATTGTGTCAACACTGAATGTCCAAAGGTCTCGGCAGTAATGCCAGTGCCATCAGAAACAAAGAAAACTGTGCGATTGGCGGAGGGACGTACGGGTGTTTTGTTGTCTGACATGACGATTTTGTTTCGCTTAAGGGGCTTACGGATAAAAAATGTTATTCCAACATCATAAAAAGACGGAGAATTCTAAAGTTGCGTGAATAAATTTGCCTATTCACAAGGTAAAATGACGCAACAGCAGCATAGTAGTGTCTGGCACTAAGAATAGCAAAAAAACGCCAGGGACGAAGACGCATTTTAAAGCTGTACAGGTTTCTTACCATCAAAAGAGGTTGTTATGTCCAACGCAGCAAATACCGAGGCAACTTACGTTGCCTTGTTTGAGCATTTACGCATGACGGATGTTGAATCCGTCGGTGGCAAAAATGCCTCATTAGGCGAAATGATTAGTCAGCTGGCAACAGCTGGCGTACGGGTGCCAGGTGGCTTCGCCACTACGGCGCAAGCTTTCCGGGATTTTTTATCCCATAGTCAAAATGGCGGCGCTCCACTGGCTCAGCGTATTGCTGAACGCTTGGAAACACTCGATATCGAAGATGTCAGAGAATTGGCGAAAGCTGGTGCCGAGATTCGTCAATGGATCATCGAAACTCCTTTTCAGCCACGTCTGCAAAAAGAAATCGAAGAGTTCTACAACAAACTGGTTGCTGATTCGACCGCTGAAATGTCATTTGCCGTGCGCTCTTCCGCTACGGCAGAAGATTTGCCAGATGCCTCGTTCGCTGGCCAACAAGAGACTTTCTTGAATGTGGTCGGTATCGACAACGTGCTCGAAGCGATGAAGCATGTCTTTGCCTCGCTCTACAACGATCGCGCGATTTCATATCGCGTCCACAAGGGTTTCACCCACGCCGAAGTCGCTCTGTCGGCCGGTGTGCAGCGCATGGTGCGCTCGGACCTGGGCGCTGCCGGCGTGATGTTTACGC
>JANYFV010000369.1 GCA_025359635.1 Undibacterium sp.
GCATTTTTGCCATTTTATACAGCCACCCTGCCGCGTACCGATCTAACCTGCTACGTACCAATGCAGTTGGCACGCTAGACGGCCTGCCCGGCTGCCATACCCGAAGCCCAGGCCCACTGAAAATTGAATCCGCCCAGCCAACCCGTTACGTCCACTGACTCACCGATGAAATACAGTCCGGGTACTTTATTCACCATCATGGTCTGTTGTGACAATGCTTTGGTATCAATCCCACCTCGCGTGACTTCGGCTTTTTTATATCCTTCCGAACCGTTCGGAACGATTTTCCAGCTATTGATTGACTCACCCAAAGCACGCAAGAATTTGTCGGTTATATCAGCGATTCGTTGATCGGCCTGATAATTTCCGACCTGTAGCCAGCCTTCGGCAAGACGTTGCGGCAGGTAGCTGGCCAGTACATTACCCAGATTCTTGCGGCTGGTCGCTTTTTCATGAATTAACTGCTCCGTGAGTTCAATTTCGGGCAACAGGTTAATCCGGATTTCGTTACCAGGCTGCCAGTAGCTGGAAATCTGCAATACGGCAGGGCCAGAAAGGCCGCGATGTGTAAACAGCAAATCTTCCCGAAAATGACCGCGCTGTTTTTTGCTGCCAGTTTCAATATCGACTTCCATTGAAATTCCGGCCAGCGGTACGAACACCTGCCAACTTTCGGCATCAAACGTAAGCGGCACGAGGGCTGGAACTGGCGCAATGACTGGAATGTCGAACTGCTTGGCAATTCGGAATGCAAAATCGGTCGCGCCAATTTTGGGAATGGACAATCCGCCAGTGGCAATGACCACACTTTTAACCAACAATACGCCTTGGTCGGTTTCCACTTCAAATAGTTCACCATTTTTCTTCAGGTGCACAATTTTGCAGGACATACGGATATCAACCTTGCCCTTCAGGCATTCGGTCTTGAGCATCTGAATCACCTGCTCGGCCGAATCGTCGCAGAATAGTTGACCCTTATGTTTTTCATGATAAGCAATGCCATGGGTCTTCATCAGATTCAAAAAATCTTGCGGTGTATATCTGGCCAATGCGCTTTTACAAAAATGCGGATTTTCAGAAAGGAAGTTTTGCGGGCCCGCATGTAGATTTGTAAAATTACAGCGTCCGCCACCAGAGATACGGATTTTTTCGCCGAGCACACTGGCGTGATCTATCAACACCACGCTCCTGCCGCGCTGCCCAGCCACCGCAGCACACATCAACCCGGCTGCGCCAGCACCGATTACAAGCACATCAATTTGCTTAATCACCAAAATTCACCTGTTTAATTTTTGCCACCATCAGACAGTGGCGGACCTGTTCTGCAATATTCTCAGGAACTGGTTCCACACCGGCCAGCACCTGACTTATCCACTGGGCGGTTCCTGCTGCATCGATTGGGATCGACAGCAGTTGATCGGTGCCGGTCTGTGGCTCGACCAGCGTAGTTTTTATGCCAGCATGAAACCAGTCTATCTGTTGCACTTTTTTTGTATTTGCTACTGTCTCACCTTCCGTGCCGCGCATTAAAAAAACATCGCCTCGCAACGGATCTGCCACGCCACCAAAATACTCGCTTAACATCGCGGCGTATTCCGGGTGGGTGTAGGACGTAAGACGTAACGCTGGCTGGGTGAATGGCTGAAGGATTTTAACCAGGGTATGGGTTGAATTGCGTAAGCCTAATATTTTTCTTAGGGCCAGCAGCTCTGATAATCGCGGCGCCAGAATTTCTATTGGCATCATCCCCGGTAAACCACGTTGCAATTGTAGTTCCGCGTCCCGATGACTGGTGGCTGGCAGGATATTCAGTTCGCGGAAAATCTCCGCACTGGTTACCCGGCCCGCATCATCCAGTACGCCATGCACCAGAACCGGGACGCCCTCTCGTGCTAGTAACATGGCCAGCAAGGGTGTCAGATTGGCAGTCCGGCGCGCTCCGTTGTAGCTCGGAATAACCACCGGCAAACAGCCAGACTGCGGCGCATTAAGTAGTTCAAATGACGATTCTGCGGCCTGCAAAAAGCCGGCGATTTCGGCAACCGATTCACCTTTAATGCGCATCGACAGCAAAATTGCGCCGAGCTCCAAATCACTGACTCGACCATCAATAATTGCTTTAAACAATTGATTCGCGTCAGAACATGACAAACTGCGCGCACCCTTTACTCCCCGACCGATTTCCTTGATGAAATGTGCAGTCGAAAAAGTATCGTCACTGGACTTGGAATTTTTTAAGTCGCTATAATTCATAATCTGCTGTAAGGTAGGTCAATTAAATTCACGCATTTATCAGCGTCTCACATTCAATG
>JANYFV010000376.1 GCA_025359635.1 Undibacterium sp.
ACCATGCCCAGTTTGGCGCGGGCGGGAGTCGAGCCAGCCTGTAGCGCGGGCGACGATACAGCTATAACAGCAAAAGCGGAAACAAGAACGAGGATCTTACGACGTAGCATGGAACATCTCCGGGGAAAGGATAGAAACGGACAAAAATTTGGGCGGACCAGTGAGAGTTTACATATGACTATCAGCCGCGCTGTCGCAAAAAGTATTCAACTATACCTTTTTTGCGCGCCCATCATGAAATCTCGAGCTTACAAATCTGGCGCTATAGTGCTAACGTGCGAGTCATCTCAATTTTGCCAGCGCATCCATCATGGAAAAATCAATCACAACACAAGGCAGGAATTGGCCCAAGACGATTGCCATATGGCTAGCCATGGCCGGCATCCTTGCTTACGCAGGGATTATTGGCTACCTGATGCTGAATCAAAAAGCCATGATCTTTCACCCAGAAGAGCGGCAAGTTGCAGCCCCAGCGACAGAGTTTTCTTTACATGAACAGCAGGTTTCCTATCCATCGACTGACGGTGTAAAGCTCAGTGCCTGGATCGTTCCCGCCAAACAGACTGACGAAGTCAAAGGCATGTGGATGCTGATTTGTCACGGCAACCTTGGCAATATCGGTTTTGGCCAGCGTCCAGAGTTTTATGCCTACATGCGCGATACCGGGCTCAACTTATTCGCCTTTGATTATCGCGGCTATGGTGCAAGCAGTGGGAGCCCGGACGAACAAGGTTTGTACGACGACGCACAGGCATCGTATGATTATTTGACCAAAACCCTGCACATTGCGCCCGACCATATTATTATTTTTGGCCACTCACTCGGCAGTGGCGTGGCAATTGAACTCGCATCCAAAGTACCCGCAGCAGGCTTGGTCGTTGAAGGTGCTTACACTTCGGTGGCGCAACGTGGGCAAGAGCTTTATCCTCTGCTGCCGATCGCCCTCGTTTCAACCCAACGCTTTCCATCTATCGATAGGATAGGCGCTATCACAATGCCTAAACTCTTTTTGCACTCGCCCGAGGACAGTATTATTCCGTACCCGCACGGCCAGCGCCTATATGCGGCAGCGCGTGGGGCGAAGCGTTTTGTCGATGTCAAAGGCGGGCACGAAAATGCCTTCCGTGTTGATAAGGCAAAGTACTACGGTGCGATTGCAGAGCAGTTGCATGAGATTACGCCGACCTTAGTGCCGGGCGACGCACATTGAAGCGTAATGTTGTTTGTCGAAAAATTTTACAAACAGGGGTAAGAATTTTTCTTGCCTCAATGTAAGTCATTGAAATTAATCCGTATTTAATTTTGGCATGTTTTTTGCTTCTTGCTATTCAGTTTTGTTTTTAAGTCTAAGTTAACTCTGATTGCATGGTAATCTACCACGCAACACTCTATTAGGAATTTTTTATTATGAAAAAAATAATTATCAAACTTGCTCTCGCCAGCCTTACTTTGCTCAGTTTCGCAACGCAAGCGGTCACAATTGTTAGCCCTACAGTCAGCTACAACGGCCACGAGTACAATTTATTGTCAAGCACCAATAGCTGGATCGACAGCGAAGCTTTTGCTGTTTCGCAAGGCGGTCACCTGGTGGCAGTCAATGACGCTGCAGAAATGGCTTTCCTGAATAGTACATTCGGTAGAAATGCATTGTGGATAGGTTTAGCGCGTACTAGCCCTACTTCATTTGCCTGGACTAACGGCGATGCGCTTGCTTATACAAACTGGCAAGGTGGTGAGCCGAACAATTTTGGCGGTAATGAAAACTATGTTCACACCTATGCTGGTTTGGGAACATGGAATGATCTGGCAGAAGGTAGCGGTTACGCTGGTGACAAGTTTGGCGTACTCGAATTGACTAAAGTTCCAGAGCCAAGTGAAATCGCACTGATGATCGCTGGATTGGGTATTTTGGGTTTCATCATGCGCCGTCGTCAGGCTGGCAAATAAGTTAGCTTTCACCTGTATTGAAAAAGGCCGCAATCGCGGCCTTTTTTTTGCTGCGTGTGTAACATCAGGTTTGAGCTTTGCTATCAATATATTCCTGTCGCGCCAGCTCAAAGCGCTCTTGTGTCGCTGCTTCATCGCGCTCGCCAAAGGCGTAATTCGCCTCTAGCCACATCACATTAATAATGCCAAAAGCCAGCGCCAGGCCTATCCCTAAAATCCAGTTGAAGTACCACATGTTTTTTCCTTTATTTTTCCGTCATCCCCGCGCAAAGCAAGGGGTCAGGCCTTACATTTGACATTCCTCAACTATCACCCTACACTCTGCCGTAAGTAAATCAAAGGGAGAGTGAGATGGCGAGGCCGTTACGTATAGAGTTTGCCGGTGCGTTGTACC
>JANYFV010000424.1 GCA_025359635.1 Undibacterium sp.
AATCACAGGCTAGTCGTTGATGGTGGCCTGGTGCGTAACCTACCAATTGATATGGCACATAAAATGGGTGCCGACATCGTTATCGCAGTCAATGTAGGTACGCCGCTGGCAGAAGAAAATGAACTCGGCAGCGCTATCAGCGTGGCGCAACAAATGCTACAGATACTCACCGAGCAAAACGTACAGCGCTCATTAAAAGAGTTGCGCAGCCAGGACATTTTGATCGCCCCAAACCTTAACGGCATCAGCTTTCTGGATTTTAACGAGCACCATCGCGCGATTGAAGCAGGCGCATTTGCCACCCATTTGCTGACCGCCCAACTGAGCAAACTTGGACTCAGTGAAGCTGCCTATGCAGAGCTAGAGTCCAGCAGAGCTGGCATCGAACCGGTACCAGGTAAAGCGCTGCCTTTGGCCAAGATCGAGGTACAAGGCACAAGCTATATCAATCCGGCCATCCTGATTGCGCAATCTGGCCTGAAGATCGGCGCTACCGTCACGGAAGAAAATATACGTCAGGCGAATAGCAAATTGTATGGGCGCGGCGATCTCGATCACGTGGATGCCGAGATCGAAGATCACGATGGCCAACGCAGCGTCGTAATTAATGCCAACGAGGCCAACTGGGGGCGGAATCGTTTACGGGTAGGTTTAGAGCTCGTGAGTAATTTTAGTGACAGCAATCAATTTTCCTTGGGTGCGATGCACATCGCCTCCTCACTCAACAACTGGGGCGGTGAACTGCGTACTGTCGCAAAAATAGGTTCGCAGGGCCAACTTGGCACGCAACTTTTTCAACCATTAGGGGCAGGCTCAGAATGGTATCTCGCACCATCAGTACAGTATGGCGCATCCTCTTTAGATATCTACACAAACGGTATCAAGCAGCAACGACTGGGATTTAAAACCACCAGTGCCACCTTTGCGGGAGGTATGCAACTTGCCAACTGGGGCGATATTCGAATTGGCGTTGACCGTAGGTTGACCAAAGTCAACGCAGAAATTCCTGAATCATCCACCGAAGCCGCCAGAGTGTATTTCAACACGCAATTTATCAACTTCCGGATTGATACCTTAGATTCATTGGCGTTTCCAACCCGTGGACAATTGCTCGATATCGAATCGAGACATTTACGGACAAAAGAAGCGGGACAACCCTCGCTAGTCACGTTTTCCATGCGTGGCATGTCGGCTTTTCAGACTGGAAATTGGGCTGGCCACATCTATGGTGAATGGGCAAAATCCCAGCGCGGCGACGCACCCTTACAACTTGGCGGTTTTTTACGTTTATCTGGAACACCGGTAGATTCACTGTCGAATAACACCATCGCCTTTGGTCGGATTGTGGTCGCGCGGCGCATAGGTAGTATGCCCAGCACTTTTGGCGGCTCGATAAGAACAGGATTTTCGGCAGAGTTAGGCGCTGGATTTGGCGCCGATGAATCGGTTAAGTTTAGCAAAATAAAACAAAGCGCCAGCGCCTTTGTCTCTCTGGATACGCGCTTTGGACCGCTATATTTTGGCGCTGGCGCCACCCGTGGCAATGGCTCTTCGCTTTATCTTTTCCTAGGTCCGATCTGGTGAAGCACACTACTCTTTACGTCGGCCATAGTGCTAGGCCGGCGTAAAGCGGTAAACGCAGCAAACTCCCATGATCTAAAACCAAGCATAAGTGTAAAACCGTCTTTTTCATGGCTAGGCAAGCGCCTGTCCTCTTGCTGCAGGCGAGCTAATTCAGCGGCTAACTGCTGAATTTTTTGCAGCACTTCCTGTGCACTGGCCAGCGACAAACGTGCCGGCACGCACATCAGGGTTTCACCCACACCATCAAAGCGCCCATCAAAATAATCGCCAACCACAACTTCTTTAAAGTAAGTTTGTACCGGTCCATCAGCGCGCCAATGAAAAGCACTTGAGACTTTTAAACGATATTTATTCAATGGTTTAAGTTCGATAAATTCCAGCTTATCAAGTTCAATCAAACTGAGTATGCATTCAGCATCAGAAAGGGAGTAAGTCTCCACGATCTGCTCGAAAGTCCATTGCCCTAAACAACAAATCGCCACCAACAGTAACTTGGGATTCGCCATGAGCGAGCTCTCTTGTGCCAGCGTCAGGTTATCGACTTGCGGCGTCACATCGGCAGCCTGGCGCAAGACATCTTCCATCGCAATACCCGCCACCTTACAGATATGCGCCAGGCGCGACAAAGCCATATCCTTCTGCCCAAACATGCGCTTCACGCTTGATTCGCTCATATCGATACGTCCCGCCAAATCTTTATACGTCATCCCTATGCTACGCAATTCATTGCGCAAGACCTGCAATACCAGCTCTGGTGAACTCATTTTGTATCCTCGTTTTGTATCTTCTTAAAGGTACTCACTTAATGTCGCAAATTAATGCAGCCAATTTATTTCCAAAGCCGTTGCCTTGCCAATGACGACCTCATCCAAGCCTGAAGGAATCCGCGCGTCAGTCGGCGTTAATGGAACACGGCCACCCATCAATTCCGCCAATGCTTGCGGCAATGTGGGGGTGCGATCCGGTTCTGCATATCCGATCGGGAAAATCGGCAGCTTGGTCGCAAGATCATACTTATCACTTGCCCCTAAAGTATGTAAAAACTCATGGGCAATGATGACATTATTTTGCTTGCTCATCTCATGCGAGGCAAACACATTTACACGTCCGATCAAGCCTTTTTGCAATGCAGTCGAATGCTCAAGTAGCGACTTCTTTGCGGGGTCAAAATACAAGACAAATAATTTAACCTGCGGCCCGGGGCCCTTTGCCTCTGCATTCAGATAAGCCCACCAGCGTAATTGTAAACTCCACATAACAACGTCCAGCGGACTGCCATTATGCGGTGGCGCAGGTGGTAATGCAGCGATGATAGGGTGCAAACGCATCTGTATCGAAGCCTGCGATGCCAGGCCGAATCGCCTTGCCTCATCTTGCATGAATCCTTCAATCGGTATAAATTCGTCGACTGTCAAACTACGTACATACGCATCAGCCGTGGCACTGCCATCGCCATTGATAGGATATACATTAACTACTAAGGTATACTTCCATGACACAGCCCCAGTCTTGGCGCGCCATGCCGCCATAGCTACCGCTGCCAAGATAAACAATAAGATGAAAATACGTATAGCTTTAAACATGCATTCGATCAAAAAAATGAACTTTCGCATTGTATCTTAGACTAATTATTGACACTAATAGGGCTTGCTAAAAGGGCAGACCAATAATCGAATTGACATGCAATTCGTCACCGTAACTCAGAAAAACATTGATGAAAAATTACCTCATGAACAGTTCACCATTAGTCCCATTAGTCCGCACACTACTTGTATCAATGGCAATTGGCATAATGCTTTCTGGCTGCGCAAGCACTAAATTAGTACTCGATAGAAATGAAGAATTTAACTCTACCGATGTCTTTGCACACTCTTACCCGGGAACAGATCAAACCTCATGCGAGGCTGCCCGTCGCGCATTACTTAGTCAAGGTTATGTGATTAGCGAGGCCACTTCTGCAGTTGTTAAAGGGCGTAGAAAATTTCAACCCGAAAGTGACGTTCACATAGAAATTGAATTTAGCGTGGTCTGCGCCTCGGACAGCAAAGGCAGCAACAGTACAACCGTGTTTGCCAATGCCGTGCGCGACCGTTATTCAGTCAAGAAGAGCAGCACTTCGGCAAGTCTGGGCGTTGGTGGGATAGGTTCAGTGTCCCTCCCATTTGGCGCTTCTGACGACTCATTGGTTAAAGTTGCGAGTGAAACCATTCCCACCGGAAAATTCTACGATCGCTTCTTTCAGCTGGTGGAACGCTATCGTGACGATTCTTCAGCAGAAAATTCTGAAGAGGCTGCAAAGAAAGCGGATTTGTTGTCATCGAAACTAAATCCGGTAAGCGATACCGGTGCCAACCAATAAATGAGGGTTTACGAAAAATCGCCCCAGTGTTGTTGCACTCGCCCACGGTACTGAAGGACTGTTTTCGGCGGTGCGCCTAGCTGGGACAATTTTGCGTAAGCCCTATAGTTGACATACAAAAAAAATGACAGCCGTGGCTGTCATTTTTTTATTTCTTAAAACAAGTTATTTTGCGCGCTTACCTGCAGCAGTTGCTGGCAAGTAATTCAGTGGGTCATTCAAACCAGCTACATACGCAGTCATCACTGTTGTTGGGCGCATGCAAGTCGCGCTCAATACTCTAGAATCATCCGACACATTATTCACACAAACTTGCAATTTCTGAATCTTACCTTCTGGAATACCGGCAGCGGCAGCAATAGAAATCACTGCATGATAATCAGCACCAGCAGCGATTAACTTGTCTACTGTTGATTGCAGATTGCGGCTAGCCGTCAGTGCTGTAAAAATACCGTCAACAGAAGTATCAACAACTGCACGTGGCTTTTCAGCTTGCGCTACAGACAAACCAGTTGCCAAAACCAAGCCGATTACTGCACTTTTGATCATTTTACTCATAGTGAATCTCCTTATTTTGACAAACCATTTTGTCTCACCCGTACGATTCTAAATAAATTCACGTCAAATTAAAAGCACTATTTTGATTAAATGAAAAAAATAAAATGGTCGTAAATACATGATTTAAAACAGTAATATTTTTATTAAACCAATATAAAGTTTTACAAAACCAAATCAAAAAAGATTAAATTACACCAGTAAATCACTCAAACTCCGCGCAATTACCTTGGTCGCACGGCGCAGGTCTTCCAGATTCAATCGTTCATCGGCGCGCTTGGCGTGCGATTCCAGCACAGTGCGAGGCCCGGCACCGTAAATCACTCCAGGAATTCCTGCTTCACTAAACAAGCGGACATCTGTGTACAAAGGTGTACCAAGTGCCGGAATTTTTTCGCCGAAAATCTGTTCGCCATGTTTTTGTATCGCATCGACCAATGGTGCATTACCGGGCAAGGGGCGCATGGAATTAGCCAGTAAAATGCGTTTTACCTCGACACTTATGCCGGGCATGCTGCTGACAGCAGCGCTGATCACCTGGCGTAGCGTTGCTTCGACTTCTGCCGGATTTTCTTCAGGAATCATCCGTCTGTCTAGTTTCAATGTAACCCGACCCGGGATGACATTGGTGTTGGTACCACCTTCAATAGTCCCTACGTTGAGGTAAGGATGGGTAATGCCTTCAACTTGCGAAGTGACTTTTTTGTAGCGGGTATTTTGTGCATACAAGGCATTCAGAACCAAACTTGCGCCCTGCAATGCATCAACTCCAGACTCAGGAATAGCCGCATGCGCCATCTTGCCATGTACCGTGACTTCCATTTGCAGACAACCGTTGTGCGCTGTGATCACCTGGTACGAGAAGCCGGCCGCAATCATTAGATCCGGTTTGATGATCTTGTGTTTCAGTAGCCATGCGGGGCCGACTTCGCCACCGAATTCTTCATCATAAGTGAACAGCAATTCCAGACTACCAACCCTTGGTTTGGCAACCGCCTCGAGCGCCCTGAGTGCGAAGGTGTAGGTGGAAAAATCTGATTTACTGACTGCAGCCGCACGACCATAAATTTGGCCATTTTCGATCTCGCCGCCATAAGGTTTTTTTGTCCAGCCTTCGCCCGGTGGCACCACATCGCCGTGGGCATTGAGCAGTACAGTTTTGCCCGGGCCGTATTTGCGCCGCACCACCAGATTGGTGATGCTTTCCAGGCCGGCAGCGCGCACTTCCGCTTCTGGCACGGCATATTTTTCAACCTCCAATCCAAAGCCTTGCAACAGCTCGGCAGTGCGCTCAGCATGTGGCGCATTGTTGCCCGGCGGCGTGTCGGTCGGTACCTGTATCAGCTCCTGCAAAAATTTCACTTGTTCGTCAAAGTGAGCGTCTATCCAAGCATCAAGTTGTTCGTAATTGTTCATAAAGCTTTCTCAATAAAATTGCTAATTATTTCGCGCCAGCTTCATACCAGGCAGCAATCGTGGCGCGCTCGTCTGTCGTGATCTGGCTCAAGTTTGCTAATGGCATGTCTTTTAACACTACCGAGCGTTGATAAGCTCTAACTGCGTTCTGCTTGATCAACTCAGGCGTGTGCAACATGATGCCCGCCGGTGCGGCAGCAAAACCAGGCTGTGTCGGTTGCGCTGAGTGGCAGCTCACGCAACGTTGATTGAGAATACCCTGCACTTGCGCAAACTGCGCAACAGGGGAAATTGCTCCAGCTGTTGGCACATGTTTAGCCGGTGGTTTTGGCGCTATCGCAAGTGCCACCAGGATCAACAAAGCGA
>JANYFV010000223.1 GCA_025359635.1 Undibacterium sp.
TCAGCCTCGACGGCAAGATCTACCGGACCGAGTCCTCAGCGGAGTACGACTTCGTCGGCACCGCCGCCTATCGACGCCAATCGGAAATCGCGGTAAAACCGCGAGATGTGCGATTCCCAGGCATAACCCATCCCACCCCAGTACTGCAGGCACGAGTCGGTCACTTCACGGGCCAGACGGCCGGCCTTGAGTTTACACATCGACGCGAGCTTGACGACTTCCTTGCTGTCCGGATTGGCACCATACATTTCGGCTGTGCGATAAACCAGCGCGCGCAGCAATTCTATTTCAGTCTGCAGTTCAGCCAGGCGAAAATGAATCACCTGATTGTCCAGCAGCGCAGCGCCGAATGCTTTGCGCTCTTTGGTGTAGGCTATGGTCGATTGCACAGCATATTCCAGCGCCTTTAATCCCATGGCCGCGCCGAACATGCGCTCTTCCTGGAATTGCTGCATCTGCATCTGGAAGCCAGCACCCTCGTGCCCGACAAGATAACGTTGCGGCACCCGCACCTCGTCAAAGAAAATCTGTGCCGTGTCCGATGACCACATGCCGAGTTTGTCGATTTTTTTGGTGCGCACCACGCCTTTGGTGTCCATCGGTACAACGATTAGCGATTTATTTTTATGTGGTAAATCATTGGAGGTATTGGTCAGCAGACAAATCCAATCCGACTGCATACCATTGGTAATCCACATTTTGGTGCCGTTGATGATGTAGTCGCCGCCATCCTTGCGCGCTGTCGTTTTCACGCCGGCCACATCCGATCCGGCGCCGGGTTCAGAAACGCCGATTGATGCAACCAGATCACCGGCAATGCTGGGTGCTAAAAATTCGCGTCTTAATTGATCCGAGCCAAAACGCGCCAGTGCCGGTGTGGCCATGTCGGTTTGCACACCGATTGCCATAGGAATACCGCCGCAGTGAATCCGACCCAATTCTTCAGCAAACGCAATTGCGTAACTGTAGTCCAGACCCGAGCCACCGTATTCAACCGGTTTGCATATACCGAGCAAACCCAGGTCGCCGAGCTTTTTAAACACCTCCTGGGCCGGAAAAATTTTATCCGCTTCCCATTGATCCACATGCGGATTTATTTCTTGGTCTACAAATCGGGCGACAGTATTGCGTAAATCGGCGTGTTCGCTACTATTCAACATGGTGTCTCCTTGCTTATTTTTTATCAGACCAAAATGCCGGCAGGCAAAGCGAAATTGTCAGGTACAAATAAGTCTGGCATCAAGGCGACGGTGCCCGGCACCACGCGGTAGTCACGGAAATCGGTGATTCCGGCATCGGCCAATACTTTGTCATCGATAAAATGCTGCCCGGTAGTCCGACGTGAATTTTGGGTCAAAATGTGCCAGGCTGCATCGGCCATGATTTCCGGCTTGCGGCTTTTATCCATCCCATGCGCATCAATAATATTTCTTACTGCAGCGGTATCAATCATGGTGCGTGGCCAGAGGGTATTGAATGCGATACCATCGTTTTTAAATTCTTCGGCCATGGCCATGGCGTAGACACTCATCGCAAATTTGGCCAGCGCATAGGCAGGAAATGGCGCAAACCATTGAGGAACAAATTGCAGCGGTGGCGACAGATTCAAAACGTGTGGGTTGGCGGCCTGACGCAGATGCGGAATGCAGGCCCGCGAAACCATAAAAGTGCCACGCGCATTAATGTCATGCATGAGGTCGTAGCGCTTAGGTTCGGTACTTAATGTTCCGGTCAGATTGATGGCCGACGCGTTGTTGACCAATATATCAATGCCGCCAAAGCGCGCGACTGCCGCTTCCACTGCGTTGGCGATCTGCGCATCATCTCGAATATCGCACAAGACTGGCAATGCTTTGCCACCAGCCCGTTCAATATCTTCGGCTGCCGTGTAAATTGTGCCAGGTAATTTCGGATGCGGCTCAGCCGTCTTGGCCGCAATCACCACGTTGGCACCGTCGCGTGCGGCACGCAGTGCAATTGCCAGACCGATTCCACGTGAACC
>JANYFV010000458.1 GCA_025359635.1 Undibacterium sp.
ATAGTCTTCCAACACGCAGCAATTAAGTCGTTAAAAGCCTTTCTCCCGCTGGCGGGAGAAGGGTGGGGATGAGGGTGATTGATAAATTGACAGTGTGATTTATTTGAACGTTGTTGATTGCCCCATAGGTAGAAGCTTCACCGCTGATCAACCACCCTCACCCTAGCCCTCTCCCGCCTGCGGGAGAGGGGATTTTCTACACGTATCCATCAATTCAGCAAGGTCATCATGAAAACAGGCTCTCCATTTGGCATCCATCGCGTCATTGAACCACTAGGCGTGATGCCGCAAGGTGCGTGGAAAATCGATAACACCATGGAGATTTTCGACAACGAGATCTTGATCGACGTGTCGGCGCTGAATATCGATGCGGCGAGTTTCACGCAGATCAAGCAGGAAGCCGGCGGCGATGTCGCCAAGGTTGCTGAGATCGTTAAAGGCATAGTTGCGCAACGCGGTAAGCATCACAATCCGGTGACTGGGTCGGGCGGCATGCTGATCGGCACGATTTTGGAAATCGGCGCAGCGCTGGCCGGCAAGATTGATCTGAGGGTTGGCGACAAGATTGCTACTCTGGTGTCGTTGTCGTTGATGCCTTTGCGCATCGACGAGATCGTCAAGATCCACATGCAAAAAGACCAGATTGAAATCAAGGGTGAGGCGATCTTGTTTGAAACTGGCCTGTACGCAAAATTGCCGGAAGATATCGATGAAAAAATGGCACTGGCCATTCTCGACGTGGCCGGTGCTCCGGCACAAACTGCGCGGCTGGTGAAGGAAGGTGACACCGTTGTTGTCATCGGTGGCGGCGGAAAATCCGGCACCTTGTGTGTCTACGAAGCGAAAAAACGCGCCGGCACTACGGGCTGTGTGATCGGTGTCTCGCCATTTGAAAAAGATTGCCAACGCATGCAGGAACTCGGCTGGGCCGACCATACTTTGCAAGTCGATGCGACCAATGCCTTAGCCTTAATGGATGCGGTATCCAAGGTAACGAATGGCGTGATGGCAGATCTGGTCATCAACTGCGTAAATATCCAGAACACCGAAATGGGCAGTATTTTATCCACCAAGCAGCACGGCAAGATTTACTTCTTCTCGATGGCGACCAGCTTCACCGCTGCCGCATTGGGCGCTGAAGGTGTGGGCAAGGATGTAGAAATGATCGTCGGCAATGGTTATGCTACTGGCCATGCAGAACATGCATTGGCATTGCTGCGCGAAAGCGAAAAACTGCGTACTTTGTTCACTGAACTTTACGTTTAAATCTGCCAAGTGCATTCTACATATTGAGAATATTGCTGTGACTAATGAAGCGAAAAAATCAGTAATGAAAACACTTTGCCGCAGAGGCGCAGAGAACGCAGAGAAAGCCTCTATTTTCACTGCTGGCTCTGCGCCTCTGCGGCTGCATTTTGCATCATTTTATTTGTCCATTTTCTATCTATGAGCATACAAGAAAGCCCACTCTGGCATCGCATTCACACTAGCGGCATGAGCACGCTGGCGGTGATGGGCATGACCAAAAATACCGGCAAAACGGTCGCCATGAATCACGTGCTGGCGCAGGCTGCTACGGCGCAAGTCGAGGTTGGCCTGACCTCGATCGGCCGTGATGGCGAGGACCGCGATCAGGTGTTCTTTAATCCTAAACCGCCGATTATGGTCTGGCCAGGAACTCTTGTTGCGACTGCGCGCGAAACATTGCAAAGAGCAAAAGTGCGCTGGAAACTGATCGACTCCACCGAGATTGATAGCCCGATGGGCGAGATTTTGGTGGTCAAGGTATTGGAATACGGCGAGATGGAAGTGGCCGGCGCATCGCGCGGCACAGATCAATTAAAGATCATCAGCCGCCTCAAGCAATGCGGCGCCAGCTTAGTGATACTCGACGGCGCTTTGGGGCGCAGCCATCACGCCTCACCGGCAATTGCGAATGGCGTGATACTCGCCACCGGTGCAGCGATAGGTGGTGGGATTCAAGACGTGATCCGCAAGACCCGTGACCGTCTTGGCATCTTGGGGATTGCCCAAGCGGGTTCCGCGACCAAAGATTTGTGCGAGACTGTCTTTAGCAAAGGCGGCGTCGGCATTTGGGATACTCATGGTGAAACTTTGTTCCAGGAAGAGATCGCAACTTTAAACGCAGGTGCAAAACTGCTGGAATATTTGGACGCCGATATCGGAACCATAGCCGTCAGTGGCGCAGTCGGGCGCAGCCTCTGGCAGGCGCTGAGCACTCTGGGAGCACGTCATCCCGCCATGACCGTGGTAGTGGCAGATGGGACAAAACTCTTCATCGAAAACACCGATTTAGTGATCTTTCAAAAACTCGGCGCCAAACTGCTAGGTTATCGCGGCATCAATCTTACCGGCATTACCTTGAATCCTTTCTCACCTATGGGTGGAAGTTTTGAGGCGGCAGAATTTCTGGCGGCGGCCAAACAAGCCTTCGTCGGCTATGACGTCTGCGACGTTGTTCTTGAAGCGACATCGGATGAAAAAATTAAAGAAACTGGAGAAGTAGCATGAGTCACTTAAAATTAGATCAGGCACAGATAGACCGTGCGCGTGATTCAGCGCGCCGCATTGCGCGTCAAGTGTTTGACGAGATGTCGCAATACACCACCACCACCGTGGAGCGCGCTACTTTGCGTCTGCTGGGTATCGACGGTATCGATGAAAATTATGTGCCTTTACCTAACGTCGTGGTCGAGCATTTGCAAGCGCAAGAGTTGTTGCAACACGGTGCTGCCACTATTGTGGTCGCAGCGATGCAAGAACATGGTATGAGTGCGCAGCAAGTGGCGGAAGCGGTCTCCCAAGCTAAGCTTACTCTGACGCTACCAAAAGATCCGGCTGCAGCACGCAAGGCGACCGAGGCGCAGGCGCGCCAGATGTGCGAACGCATTGCCTCACAACGCGCGTATCGCGATCAGCAAATTTCAACCATGGGCGAAGCGCCAACGCCTTGGTTGTATCTGATCGTCGCGACCGGGAATATTTATGAAGACGTGGTGCAGGCACGCGCCGCCGCCGAGCAAGGTGCCGACATCATTGCGGTGATCCGTTCTACTGGCCAAAGTCTGCTCGACTACGTACCTTATGGCGCAACGACCGAGGGTTTCGGTGGTACTTACGCTACGCAAGAAAATTTTAAACTGATGCGTGCAGCGCTCGATGAAGTCGGCGAAAAGCTCGGTCGCTACATCCGCCTGACCAATTATTGTTCAGGTCTGTGTATGCCAGAGATTGCCGCGATGGGCGCGATTGAACGTCTCGATAT
>JANYFV010000470.1 GCA_025359635.1 Undibacterium sp.
ACACGCTTTCTGCCAGACAATTGACCAAACGCTTGCCAGTTATTTTTTTAACCGGGCATGGTGATGTCCCGATGGCGGTCGATACTTTAAAACGGGGTGCCTTTGATTTTTTTGAAAAACCGTTTAACGACAATAAGCTGATGGACCGCGTGCAAGAAGCACTGGCGCAATCACGCGAAGCGGGGGCTGTTGCAGTCATACATGATCGTTTAACGACCCTGTCAGCACGTGAACATGAAGTGCTGGAGCTCATTTTATTAGGAAAAATGAACAAGGTAATCGCCGACAAACTTGGCATCAGCATGCGTACGGTCGAGGTGCACAGGGCACATATATTTGACAAAATGCAGGTGAAAACGGCAGTGGAATTGGCGGGACTGTTGAAGTAGATTTTCACAATCGGTATTTAAGCCCACCTAGAAGGCAACAAAATGCAATATTTTGCTTGTTCAACCGATAGTAGAGGGTAATACTCTATCTTGCCAGTAGCGATTTGTATTGTATTGACTGTACCGTAAAATCTTCGTCAAAGATATATCAACCAGACACACCTGAATTGCCATCTGCATGCATCACATTGCCAGAATTTCGCTATACAACGAAAAAAGGGGAATAATTATGGGCCAAAGCCAAGCTGCATCAGGTGTAACAAACATCGCCGGGGACGCAGTAAAACTAGTACGGATTTGGGCAAGTCTCTATTCGCGATTGAGCAAATTTTTATTGACCCTCGCCGCTTTGACTTTAATGTTACCGGGAATAGTAAGCGCACAAACCATACTGGTCTCTGGCACTACGGTAAGCATGACCTTGACTCAGGGCGATTCTGTTTCGCAAAATTACATCGGTAGCGGAACACTCAACAACAGTTACAAGATTACGGGCTCTTTGCCACTAGGCTTAAGCAGTACAACCGGATTACCGCCCGCCGCTACATTCAATACCATGATTTCCTTTTCCGGAACGGTGACCACGGCAGGCACTTATGTCTTTGACGTGACCGTAACGCCGACAGATTTTTCAATCAGCCCGCCGCCTTACACTACCACTTTTTCTATCACCGTTCTTCCCTTGCCACCGGTTGCAAACCCTCTTAGCGTAAGCGTTGCGGCAAACACTATCGCAAATACTCTTAGCCCTAGCATCACCGGCTCTGCGACCAGCCTGACAATCAGCACAGCGCCGACTCATGGAGTCGCCACTACCAGTGGCCTTGGATTGACATATACGCCCGCCACCAACTATATCGGCACAGATACCTTAAGTTATATTGCCGTTGGACCTGGCGGCAGTTCTTCCCCTGCTACTGTGACCGTCACCGTAGTTGCCGCGCCGCCCACAACGGCCAATTTGACTTTCCAGGTCAATAGCGGCGCTAACCCAATTAGCCCGACTATTGCCGGCACGGCAAGCAGCCTTGCCTTGAGCGTGCTACCGTCGCATGGCACAGCAAGCATCTCCGGTCTTACTTTAAGCTATACACCGACGACTAATTACATTGGCGCCGACACTTTCACTTACACGGCGATCGGTGTCAGTGGCGTATTTGCGTCGTCCACCGTAGCCATCAATGTCGTTGCCTTAGCACCTACCGCCGCATCGACAAACCTCACTATTACTTCAGGCTCCTCTGCCAGTATCGATCTTGCCAGCCTGATTTCCGGGCCTATGTTTACCGGCCTCACTGTCGCTATTAGCGCCGCGCCGGCTCACGGCAGTGCAACACTCAGCGGAACGGTATTAACTTACACTCCAGCACGCAGCTATGCCGGCATAGACACGCTTAGCTATATCGCCACAGCAATCGGGGGGAGCTCTGCTGCTGCGACCATCTCCATTACTATCGCGGCACGTCCTGATCCCTCAAAAGACACCGGAGTAATCGCAATGCAAGCTGCGGTAGCGGCCACCGTACGCCACTTTGAGCGCACCCAGTTAGATAATTTTAATGGCCGCTTAACCGAACTTGCCTCCAATGCGCCAAGTAAAACCAAGGCCAACAAACAATGTGGTGAAGTCTCGATGTGGGCAGCTGGACTCAATGGCTTGGGTACATACAAAGGCCCGAACGGATTCGACTACAACAATGCTGGCACTAGCATCGGTGGCGACCGCTGTTTTGGTAGCGCTTCAACCGTAGCAGGCTTTGGTATCGGTTACGGGAGTGAACATAGCAAGCTCAATCTTGACGGCTCGGTGATGCGGGCAAGCGCTGCAACCGGCGCGGCTTACGGCAGCCTGCAACTGATTCCTTCGATGCGCTTTTCCTGGGTGGCAGGCGTGAATCAAATCGATAGCAATTTTGATCGATACATCGCTCTCAACAAGACATTTGGGCACGGCAAATGGTCGGGGAAACAATATTTAAGTTCGGGCTCAGTCAGTCATGATTTCAAATTTGATCAATTTTTCTTTGTGCCATTTTTCAAATTAGATCTGTCCAGACTCACACTTGATCCTTATGCCGAAACTGGCGGTGGCATTTATGGCTTGCGCTACCAGACACAAACCATGTCCAGCCAACGCACGACACTAGGTTTCAATGGTGAATACACCTTGAACACCAGTTTTGGTGAACTAACACCGCGTATGCGAGTTGAATACCAACGTGATTTCGCCCGCCGCAATCCATTACAAGTGAGCTACGCCGATGGCGCTGATGACGTGGTCTACGTGATACCTGCGGATGAACTTGATCGTCATGCGTTACTGGCATCCATGGGGGCAGAATTAGTTCTCAAAAATGGCGTTATCGTCATTCTCAACTATGCATATTCTGGCGCGAATGGTGGCAATAAAGCGAACGGACTTCAGCTGCGTTTATCGTATAAGTTTTAAATTCAAAAAGAACCCTATTCTATTCCCGTCATTTCCGCGAAGGCGGAAATCCAGTGACGGCAAACTGTCGACTTTACGGATATTTATTCTGGATACCCGCCTTCGCGGGTACGACGATCTTTATCATGCGATGAATTGTCACTACTTCACACCACTACGCCATGTTGCGCCAAAGCCCACAGCACGTGCTCTTGCACCATCCCCGAAGCATGTGTCAAGCGGCTTTGCAACGCAGCGACAATCGCAGCATCGCCACGCATACTCACTGCAGCATTGCCCATACCCACCGCCAAATTACGTAGCCAGCGCTCATGACCGATACGACGGATAGCGCTGCCTTCCAGATTGCGTAAGAACTCGGCTTCGGTCCAGGCAAATAGACTGAGCATGCTGGCATTATCGAGGCCGTTGCGCACATTAAAATCATCTACATTGGCCGCTTGGGCAAACTTATTCCAGGGGCAAAACAATTGGCAATCATCGCAACCGTACACGCGGTTACCGATCAGCGGGCGCAGCTCAACCGGGATGCTGCCATGCAGTTCTATCGTCAAATAAGAAATGCAACGCCGCGCATCAAGCTGATAGGGGGCGATGATTGCCTTGGTCGGACAAACCTCAATACACGATGTGCAATGCCCGCAGTGATTGCTGATCGGTGCATCGATAGGCAGCGGGATATCTAGCAAAATTTCGCCAAGAAAAAATAATGAAC
>JANYFV010000521.1 GCA_025359635.1 Undibacterium sp.
GCCGAGAATCTGAGCGACGCGAATCAATATGTGGCAAGTGTTAGTTTTAATGGAAAAAACCTGGATCAAAATTATCTCCGTCATGAACAAATAATGGCCGGTGGTGAATTGGTTTTTTTCATGCAAGCACAGCCAAACAAAAAATGGGGGAATCAAAAAGACACGCGTCCCTATACGCAAACACCGTATCAATAATATAGGCCTAATTTACAATGTCAAATTGGGCTTATTCAACTTCGTAATGTATTAGGGGCAAATTGAGGAAACGGAAAAGACGGCGAAAATTTTATCGTTTAATTGAAGACGAAAAAAACGCCTGAGATTATCAGGCGTTCCAAAAAGAGAGATTCGAGAAATCGATCCAACGCTCTCAATTTTACGAGAGTGCCTGATTGAGGCAGATGAGGACGTCGAACTGGACAAAACGACTCGCGCAAAGATGGAAGAGGTATTAGGCTTTATGGAAATGTTGACTTCTACCTATGAAGATTACAAGCGACTTCCCCCCAATACACTAAAACGTATTTTAAAGATGGGCGGAAAAATCGCGAAGTTTTTTGCAGCAGAGAAGGGGAGTAAGACATGAATACTTCGGAACTCACATTATTCTATGATGGCAATTGCCCTTTCTGCTTAGCTGAAATGGCCCGACTACGAAATTGGAACAGCGTTGGAAAACTAACCTTTGTCGACATTGCAGAACCGGATTTTAATCCAGCAATTCTTGGTGTGGATATGGCAGCTCTTGATCGTGAGCTGCACAGTCAAAAACCTAACGGTGAGATCCTGGTTGGTATTGATAGCATGCTTGCGGCGTACACACTCGTCGGAAAAGGTTTTCTGGTATTCCCCTTGCGCTTGAAACTATTACGTCCTCTCCTGGCAAATCTTTATCGAAAATTTGCACGAAATCGTTACCGTATATCACGACTATTGGGATACAAAACCATTCCACACTGCGACGTAACAGTGTGCAAACGAGTCAATCCGTTCTTTGATCGATAACCAAATTTTCCATAAACAGAAAAAGACAAAATGATAAATGCATCGCATGCCGAACGGATTCGGCCTTGGGTAATCCGTTGGATGTATGCCGTCGTAATCGTACATTTGTTGGCCGGAATTCTTCTCCCTTGGATTGGCAATTTATCGATGTTTGATGCATATCATCGCAGCGTTGAAAGTGGTTTTTGGAACCATGGCGCGCCGGCAGAGGCGAGAACACAACAAGTTTGGTGGATCAGTTTGTTTGGCCCCACAGTGCAGGGACTTGCTTTATGGATGGGCGCACTCACACGAATCGGTGACCGTCAACGAAGTACCTTTGTGTGGATCTGGCTGATTATTGGCGTCATGGTATGGGCACCACAAGACATGATGATTTCATTGCGTGCTGACGCATGGATACATGTGTGGGTTGACTGTTTTGCACTGCTCACCATGCTGCCTCCTCTGATTTGGTTGTGGTCGTATGACAGAAAATATCAACAGAACACATAAAATGGATTCCATATGAATACGCATTTGCTGGCATTACAACTTATGGCGGCGCAAGGGATTTTGGGGGCATTCGATACGCTCTATCATCACGAGCTTACTGAGGCTCTGCCACAACGCAACACAGCACGCAAAGAGTTATCGATTCATGCCATGCGCGCAATGATCTATAGCGCCTTGTTTGTCGGCCTATCTTTTTGGAAGTGGCATGGGTTGTGGGCTTTAATATTGCTCGCTGTATTTGGTGTCGAGATAATTCTGACGCTTTGGGATTTTGTAGTCGAAGATAAAACACGATTGCTTCCTGCGACAGAACGTGTGACACATACAATCCTGGCAATTAACGGCGGTGCATTTATCATGCTATTGGCGCTAAATTCACCTACTTGGTTATCGGCACCGACCGCAATGGTATGGGAAGCGCATGGATTGCTTGGCATCTTCTTGGCGCTATGCGGTATTGGCGTCGGCCTTTCCGGAGTACGTGATGCATTTGCCGCATGGCGTCTGAAAAAGAATGCAAAAACAGAAAAGGCGCTTCCATCCATTCATTTCGGCGACAGTACAGAGAGTGTATTGGTCACAGGGGGAACCGGATTTATTGGTCAGCTATTAGTTCAATCGTTAATCGCGGACGGCAAACTGGTGACTGTACTTACACGCCATCCAAAACAAGCGGCATGGCAATTTGACGGCAAGGTGCGCTGTATAAGCAGTATGAGCGAACTACCATCGACACACGTGATCGACGTGATTATTAATCTCGCAGGCGCGCGGATCCTTGGTTCGCGTTGGACCTCAGCACGAAAATCGTTTCTCCGCAAAAGTCGAATTGGCTTGACCCAAGATTTGGTTGACTGGATCGCCAATTCAACACATAAGCCAAGATTGTTTATTTCAGCTTCTGCGATTGGTTTCTACGGTATTCAACGGCAAGGTGATGACACAATCTTGACCGAAGAAAGCGCGCCCCAACCAATTTTCATGTCACAACTTTGCCAAGATTGGGAGGCAATTGCTCATAGTGCCAGTACCTTTGGAGTCCACGTCATATTCATGCGCTTAGGTCTCGTGCTTGGAAATCAAGGCCCACTGCCTATGATGATGCTGCCCATTAAACTTGGTTTGGGTGGTTCATTGGGAACTGGCAAACAATGGCTTTCATGGATTCATGTGCATGATGTACTGCGTGGTATTGCCCATTTATGGACAATATCAACTCAAAACGATCCTGACTCACAGACAGTCGATGCATATAACTTCACCGCACCCGAAACCGTTACGCAAAAACAGTTTAGTCAGATCGCAGCAAAAGTGATCCATCGTCCTTGCATGTTCCCAACGCCTGGCTTTCCGATGCGTCTAGCATTGGGAGAACAAGCAGATTTGCTATTGGAGGGACAAAGGGTTATTCCAGCCAAATTGCAAGGTTCAGGATTTACCTTTTCCTTTCCTGAATTACGAATCGCGCTGGAAAATTTGAAATGAAAATCTTACATTGGCTGGCACAGTTATTAATTCGGGCAAGGTTAAGCTGGGCGATGCAACGCTTGAAAGTACGTTTTTGTATTTTGGTGTTGCATTAAATCGGGGCTAATACCTAAGGCAACACATAAATAACCACCTCAAATTTCGCATAATTTATATTATGTTAAATTGCGAATTCAGAAAAATACGATCCATAATTGAGTCTACCGTCCGGCGAAGTAAAAGTGAGCACTTAGTAGAAGTAAAAATGAAACTCAATAGATACAAATTGATGTCGAATTGTCCGTTCTACTGACACACTACTTCCAGATTATCCGTGATGGTCTGCGACTTAGTCATCGCGGATAAATTCATCCTCAACTACGGCAGCAGGAGACATCGCGCTCGCCAAGCGGCATGATCTGAAAGGGCTGTGTCAGCTTGTGGCGCAGCCAGGCGTCGAGTCTGACGACAGAGACCCGATATCAACGATGCGCTATTTGGCTGAGAGGATTTGCGGCAGCTTCTGCAACCTAAATGCCTGGACAACAAAATCGACAAAGGCGCGCGTCTTCGCAGGCAACAGTTTCTGACTGGTGAAATACAACGAGATCGCCCCCACATCGCCATACCAATTTGGCAGCAACCTCACCAGCGCACCACTTTCCAAATGTGGCGCAGCATGTGGAATTGATC